>JAYUSR010000049.1:0-7074 GCA_043755575.1 Synechococcales cyanobacterium | reverse complement strand
TGCCCAAAAAGCCCAAGGCCGAACAGCTCCTAATCCCATGGTGGGAGCTGTTGTCGTCCAAGATGGTGAAATTGTTGGCGAAGGTTTTCATCCTGGTGCTGGCCAACCCCATGCCGAGGTTTTTGCCCTCCGAGCCGCTGGCGAAAAAGCTCAAGGGGCAACCATTTATGTCAACTTAGAACCCTGCAACCATCATGGTCGGACACCGCCTTGTAGTAAAGCAATCATTGCAGCTGGGATCAAAAAAGTGGTGATAGGAATGGTAGATCCAAATCCTCTAGTTGCTGGTGGTGGGATCGATCGATTGCGTAGTGCTGGCATCGAAGTTATCACTGGCATCGAAACCACGGCTTGTGAGCAACTCAATGAAGGCTTCATCGAACGCATGTGTCATCAACGCCCTCTAGGAATTCTCAAATATGCTATGACGATCGATGGCAAGATTGCTACCCAAAATGGCCACAGTGCTTGGGTCAGCAGTCCAGAATCACGGCACTATGTTCATCAATTGCGATCGACTTGTGATGCCATTGTTACCGGTGGGAATACGCTACGCTGTGATAACCCTCATCTCACTAGTCATGCCGCAGGCGACCACAATCCCCTCCGAGTGGTACTGAGCCGCCACCTCGATTTACCGGCAGTTGCTCATCTTTGGGATACATCAGTGGCTCCCACCCTGGTTATGACAACACCAAATGCCAACCTGCCCTTGCAAAAGATTTTGCAGCAACAAGGGGTAGAAATTGTCACTTTAGAGCAGCTTGATCCAGCACTGGTCATGAAACATTTATTCGATCGCGGTTTCTTGTCAGTACTGTGGGAATGTGGCGGTACATTAGCAGCCGAAGCCATTCGGCAAGGAGCCATTCAAAAAGTTCTAGCTTTTATTGCGCCCAAGATTGTGGGTGGTCAAGCTGCAGCTACGCCAGTGGGAAATTTGGACATCTTAAAAATGACCAACGCTTTAGATTTAAAAAGAGTAGTTTGGCGGCAAGTTGGTGTAGACATGCTAATGCAAGGATATTTGGATGGCTCTCAGACCGACGCTTATTGAGAAACCTTCACTAAGAGATTTTCCATTTTTTCTAACAGTCGCTGAAATTCTACTGGTTTAGTATCGTAGTCATCACAGCCTGCTCGTAGAGCTTTTTCTCGATCGCCAACCATGGCATGAGCTGTTAAGGCAATCACGGGAATCGACTGAATGGCTGGATCGGCCTTAATGCGGCGGGTTGCTTCCCAACCATCCATCCCAGGCAAACTCATATCCATCAAAACCAGATCGGGTTGTTCAGTCGTAACCATCGATAAACCTTGCTCACCATCTACCGCACTAACCACTTCATAGCCCTTCCGGACTAAGCGCCGCACCAACATATCTAAATTAAGTTCGTTATCTTCGACGATTAAAATTTTAGCCATAGTAATTGAGAGTTAAATAGTTGAATAAGTAAACTGTTCAACTAGTGCTTGCACTTCGGTGATCAGCTGTTGTTTATTGTATTTGCCTTTTTGAAAAATGTTCGTAACCTGTTCAGCCAAAAGGCTGTGTTCAACAGTAGTCAAATCCATCGCAGTTACTACAATGATTGGAATATTACACCAGTCTGGATTAAGGCGCACTGTCTTAATGACCTCAAAACCATCCATTTCCGGCATCATTAAATCTAAAAGAATCAGCAGCGGCTGCTCGGCTTTGAGACACTCGATCGCCTTGAGTCCATTGGCAGCAGGCTGAACACTCCAGCCTTCTTGTATCAGCATCCGGCACAACATTTCCCGAGAATCTTTATCATCTTCCACCACCAAAATACAGCCTTCATTTCTGGTGATATGTTTATCGAGTACGTTAACTAATCGCTGTTTATCAACTGGCTTAATTAAATAATCAACAGCTCCTAAGGTCTGAGCCAGATGACGATCTTCAATGATGCTACTCATCACCACCGGAATATGAGCCAGTTTAGGATTATTTTTAAGACGTACTAATGTTTCCCAGCCATCCATTTCAGGCATCATTACATCGAGTGTAATTAAGTCAGGTACTATTTCGAGAGCCATTTGCAAGCCCTGCTGACCGTTAGTTGCCAGAGCTACATTATAACCTTCGCCGGTAAGATAACGATGTAAGAATCGGCGATCGTTATGATTATCATCAATTACCAATACTGTTTTGGTATAGTGCGGATGAAAAATCCCTGAAGGAGTAATAGTTTCATCAATAGTACTAGCAATATCTTCTTCAAATTGCTGAGCAATTTGGGGAAGATACAAGGTAAAAGTAGAACCTTTTTCATATTCGCTTTCCACCATGATTTCACCCTTCATCATAGTAGCAAATTGTTTAGTTATCGCTAATCCTAGGCCAGTACCTCCATATTTACGAGTTGTAGAATTATCGGCTTGGGAAAATGTCTGAAAAAGCTTTCTTAGTTGCTCTGGCTTCATGCCGATACCAGTATCACTTACCTTAAAAGAAATAATTTTTCCTCCTTGACCATTATTCTTTTTGGATACTTCTTTGGTGATGCTTAATTTGATATGACCAGCATGAGTGAATTTACTAGCATTACTTAAAAGGTTAAACAAGCTTTGCTGCACTTTAGTTAAGTCACTGCGCATCAATCCCACATCACTAGCACAGTCTAAAGTGATTGTGTTATTGTTCTTCGTACACACCGGTTGAACTGTATTCACAGCTTCCTGAGCCAGTTTTGCAATGTCAAAAGATTCAAAATATAGACTCATTTTACCAGATTCGATCTTGGCTAAATCGAGTACATCATTAATCAGATTCAGGAGATGTTTTCCAGCATTGCGAATTTTTTGTAGATCGCGAATTAGCTCTTTTTGACCATTTTCTTCAGCGTCTTCTTCTAGTATTTCACTGTAGCCAATAATGGCATTCAGGGGTGTACGCAACTCATGACTCATATTTGCTAAGAACTCACTTTTGGTGCGGTTGGCATCTTCAGCTCGCTCCCGAGCTTCATCTGCAATTTTGACATGATGTGCTAACAAGCTTTCCATCAGCTTGCGTTCTCGAATTTCATCAGTTAAGCGATCATTAATAGACTGAAGAGCCAGAGTGCGTTTTTTAACTTTACTTTCTAGCTTTTGCTTGAGATGCAATAGTTGTTCTTCTCCTATTTTGAGGCTATTAATTCTTTTTTCAGTCTGATTTCTATCATTGATATCATTGTGAATAACTATCACAGCAAATGCTGTAGCAATGACCATAATCAACTGCAATAGACTACTTATATATAATGTCGGTGGGGTGTACTGGTCGAATGAGATGTAACTCGAATATAAGCTAGCTCCTAACACACCAAAATTGAGTATTGCGACGTAGTAATAGAATTGAGTATATTTAGAATTTAGCTTGAATTTTCTCATTCACTAGTACACCATAGTCAAAATATTAGCCAGACTGAACCTTACCTAGTGGATAATACCCAGGCTGACCTGCACCAGATTCAGTATTAATACGTAAGTTACTGCCTAATTTCGTCGATAATATTCTTACCTATCTCAAAACTATGATGACCATTCCTGTTGATGCTATTAAGTACGATGACCGGGGACTAGTCCCGGCTATTGTTCAAGATTACTTGGACGGTACAGTATTAATGATGGCTTGGATGAATCAGGCATCATTAATAAAGACGATCGATACTGGCGAAACTTGGTTTTGGAGCAGATCGCGACAGGAGTTTTGGCATAAGGGAGCAACCTCTGGACATTTGCAAAAGGTTAAAGGTTTGCGCTATGACTGCGATAGTGATGCTTTGCTAGTGATTGTCGAACAAGTGGGAGATGTGGCCTGTCATACTGGCGAACGCAGTTGTTTTCATCAAATTGAAGGAGGTAAAGCCACGCCCCCGGCTGATACTCTTTCTAATCTGTATCAGGTGATTGTCGATCGAAGAGAAAATCCGGTAGTGGGTTCTTATACGGCCAGCTTATTTGCCGGTGGCGATAATAAAATTCTCAAAAAGATCGGTGAAGAATCTGCTGAAGTGGTGATGGCCTGTAAGGATGACCAGCCAGATGAAATTGCTGGTGAAGTTGCAGACTTGTTTTATCATGCGTTGGTAGCACTGGCTCATCACCAGGTGGACTTGCGGGCAGTGTATGCCAAGCTCGATAGTCGAAAAGGCTAATTGCGATGGATTTATCTCAGATTGGTAGTATCCATATTTTCAGGTTGCCGATCGAGACTTCTATGTTGGCGACCATTCGTCAGCAGCTGTGGGAAAGTATTGATCGATCCCCGGACATCACTAATTTGATGACAGCCCCTCTCATCCAGTGTAGAAGGATCGATCGACAACCATTAACCTACTTTAGTGCGGTTTCGCACCAACTGTTCAATAGCTCTCACCCTACTCTGTCAGCACCATATTCGTCACCGCAAGCATGTGGTGATTGGTTGCTCCAAAAGTTAACCGCCACGTTTTACGATGAGCCGACGGCTCAGTGGCAAGGAGCCGTCAACAGCCAAGGATATTTGTATCTGCAACCAACTATGGAGGCAATCGCTACGGGGCTAAATCAACTACTAAGTATCAGAACTTCAGGAGTTAGTAGTTGCCCATCTTCAACAGCCTCATCGATTACTTTGCAATATATCTACACCCGTTGTACTCAGCTGCTCCAGCTAGCCAGCAAAGCTGAGATTTCATTACAGCTAACCGCTACAAAATCAACAACTAAAACAACTAGTGAAATGGAACTGATTGGAGCAATTTTAGATGTTTGGGATCATGTTTCCACTGATTCAGCTTCAACAAATATCAGCAATCGCCGGATTTTGGCACTCAGTCAACAATTAGTAGAAAAATTTCTAGAGTTTGAAAAATTTTGTTGGATAAGCTCTCCAAAACATCAGCCTACCACAAACTTTAGCTGCTGCTTGCTGACAGTAGTACAGACAACAGTGAAAATGATCTTGCAGAGATACTGGTGTTTAGAACCACTCAGTCACTGGTAAGCTTTTTCTTTACCAAGAAAAATCACAGAGCTTTAGCGTTAACTTTGATTTTAGGAACTACGAAATAGTCCCCTCGATCATCAACGCCAATTTGTCCTAAAGATTCGTCGCCAGTAATTAACCGCGCCCCACGTCTGCGCGTGAAATAACTCCAGGTCCACTGAATAAACACCACCAACTTGCTATCAAATTCAATCAAATAATAAATATGGACGAATACCCAAATTAACCAAGCAAAGAATCCCGAAAACTTCACTGCCCCAAAGTCAGCTACCGCTGCATGACGGCCAATTACTGACAAACTGCCCGCATCAAAATATTCAAAAGCTGGTAAATTGTCACCAACTAATCGCTTAGCAATTAACTCCGCCACATATTTACCTTCTTGAGTAGCTACTGGTGCCACCCCCGCCAAAGGTTTGCCATCGGACTTGGTAAAATTTGCCAAATCGCCAATCACAAAAACTTGGGGATAGCCTTTGATACTCAAGTCCGATTCGACCATCACTCTTCCCACTCGATCGAGTTCCGCCCCAGTATGTTCGGCTAAAATCTTACCCATCGCCGAAGCTTTGACTCCAGCTGCCCATAGAACAGTGCGCGCTGCTACTGTTTCAGTTGTTTCGCCCTGGCGAATCGTCACCATATTGTCTTGAATGTTGGTAACTAGTGCTTTGGTTTGCACCTTAACGCCCAAACCCACCAAAGATGCTTCAGCCTTGGCCGATAACTCTGGCGGATAGGGCGGCAATACTCGATCCAGCCCTTCCACCAGCACTATTTTGGCTTCCGAGGTATCGATATTACGGAAATCTTTTTTGAGAGTAGTGTAAGCCAATTCAGCGATCGCCCCAGCCAGCTCGACCCCAGTTGGTCCACCACCCACAATCACAAAGGTGAGCCAAGCCCGACGTTTTTCTGGATCGGTTTCTTTCTCGGCGGCTTCAAAAGCCATAAAGATGCGGCGACGCATTTCGAGCGCGTCTTCTACCGTTTTGAGACCGGGCGCTGTTGGTGCCCATTGATCGTTACCAAAATAGTGATGACTGACCCCGGTGGCGACGATTAAGGTATCGTAATTAATCTCACCTTTATTCAAAAAAATCTTCTGCTTCACCGGGTCAACATCTTTGACTTCACCCATCAATACACTAATGTTTTTGTATTTGTTGAGGATCGATCGCAGCGGCGAGGAAATATCGGAAGGTGATAAGCTACCGGTAGCCACCTGATACAAGAGCGGCTGGAAAAGATGGAAATTACGCTTGTCAATTAGCGTTACTTTAACAGGAGCATCTGCTGAAATGTGACCTAGGGTTTGTGCCGCATGAAGTCCACCAAACCCACCGCCGATAATAACAACGTGGTGGGGAAATTTTTTCTTAACTTCATTTGCCATAATTTCAGTTTTCCTTGGTTCAATCCTAGCAGGGGGTGTTAGCCACAGACTTAATTGGAGTGATTAAAGTCAATGGTTTATGGAGATGTCTATATTTAGCTTAATATACATCCACAGAAAGACAAGTGATATCTGTTTTGGCAATTTGGTTAGAGATTTTGGGGGTCAACCCCCGCAGGAATTCCAGGACTTGACTTGTAAAAGTTTATTGACGATCGAAGGCAAGATTTGCCGATTCTGGGCCGATCCTTCGGTAAAAACCACCAACATCATAGACAATCTGTCGGACATCTCAAAATAAGCAGCATCATGGCGCACGGTGCTCGTCCAACCGGCCTTCGACCAGAGCTTACTCCCCGGCGGCAAACCTTCACCCAAAAAGCCATTCACCTGATTCTCTTCGTCCGGTGGGGGGACGATTTGCCCCGCTGCGACATTCCGCTGCATCAGCTCCAACATTACTTGCGATCGACTACTACTCACTGCAATTCCAGCCACCACACTATGTAGTAACCGCGCCGTGGACTCGGTCGTAAGCATATTGCGATTGTCATACATGGCTCCGACAAAAGCCCGTTCGCGACCATAAGGACCATCTCCCCAAGTTTTTTGATTAACATTAATTTTGTCCAGTTCTGGCCAACCCAGCGACTGAAAATAACGATTCACAATATTG
>JAYUSR010000048.1:0-2436 GCA_043755575.1 Synechococcales cyanobacterium | reverse complement strand
GAAACTCTACGACAAACGAGATGACCTACGCAAAAAAGACGATCAACGAGACATTGCGAGAGCGATGAAACGAGGCTAGGTTGGGGGATTTACTTTTTCATGGCCAAAGTTAAACCATCGCCGATCGGCAGCAGACTAATATTTACGCGATCGTCTTGGTGGATTTGTTGATTTAGCTCTCGTAGGATGGTGGTGCGTTTATCGGTGATGCTCGGATCAGCGACAGCGCCCGACCAAAGCACGTTATCAATCAAAATTAGGCCGCCTGGTCGAATGAGCTGCAAACAGGCTTCGTAGTATTGGGGATAGCCACTTTTATCCGCATCAATGAAGGCTAAATCAAAAGTATTGGCCGCGCCTTGAGCTAGTAGGTTTTGGAGGGTATCTGTCGCCTGTCCTAAACGCAGGTCAATTTTGTGACTAACCCCAGCCGCTGCCCAGTAACGTTGGGCGATTGCCGTATCTTGGGGGTTCACATCACAGGTAATCAATTGGCCATCTTCCGGCATCGCCAAGGCCATCACCAGCGCACTATAGCCAGTAAAAGTGCCGACTTCGATCGCTCTCTTGACTCCCAACAGCTGCACCAATAAGCCCATGAATTGTCCCTGATCGGGGGCAATCTGCATCACGGCTTGGGGATGCTGGTTGGTTTCGGCGCGAAGTTGAGCCAAAATCTCTGGTTCCCGGACGGCTACGGATTGCAGGTAGGTATATAGTTGATCGTCTAGATTGATGGTGCGGTTACTCATGGTTTACTCAGTATTTGTCTGAGGTTTTGCAGGGTTTTCCTAGTGCCGATGTTCATGGCCTGTTGCACCAGTTGAGGAATCAAGGTAGCGATTGGCAGTGTCGGAAAGGCTGAACTGACAATGGATTCTTGGTAGTTTTGGTTTTCTAAAGCATAAATAGTTAGTTGTTGATTACGATAAACCCAGACTTCCGGGACTTGTAAGGCCACGTAAGCACTAATTACAGTTAGGGAAGTTAAGTCGGATTCAATGGCCAAATCTGGCGGGGGATAATTCGCTAAATCAAGGTTTGTGCAACCTTGGACTCGATCGGCATTTTGAATATAAAAGCAGGTATCTGGTTCAATGCCAGCAACTGGCGATCGCTTAATTGTAGTAGAGCCGAAGTCTTCCCAGTCCCGCTCTTGGATTTCTAAAATGGTGGCGATGATGGCGGCAATAATCCGGTGGGGTCTTTCGTGAGCGGCTAGCGGTGACATAATTTCTAGGGTGCCCGCATGATAGGCGACACGAGTAGAGCGATTTTCGCCCAGATTTTCCAGGATATTAGTAAAATCTGGCCAAGCCAGGTGATGAATGCCAACTCGATTACCGGGTGCAACTTCCAGATCTTGTAAGGGGATAGTGACTGTCATATTTAGTTCTCGCTGGCTAGCGGCTATTTACCCATCATAACTGCTGGGTAAATCTGCAACAAATTAAAGATTAATTAGTCATGTTGTTGATTGTCGCGCCATTATGCGATGATGCTGTCTGATTCAAACCTATGGCATAGTAATGGCTTCTGTTGTAGATATTTTTGACAGCCTCCAATTGGTCTTTTTGATAAAGAACATCATATGAACTCAATTTCCTCTTATTTTAAAGTCTTCAACAGCCGTAAAATGGTAGCAATTCTGCTGCTGGGTTTTGCCTCTGGTTTGCCATATGCCCTGATTAATGATGCTTTTGCCGCATGGCTTACTAAAACTGGCTTTAATGTGAAAACTATTGGCTGGCTGAGTTTGGTGGGCTTACCTTACTCTTTGAAATTTTTGTGGTCGCCTTTTATCGATCGCTTTCGGTTGCCTTTTTTGGGAAGGCGACGGGGTTGGATCTTAGCAACTCAGGTTGGACTATTCGCTGCGATTTTATTTTTGGCTAGTCAGATGGGCGTAATTGCCGGGCTAGATGCTGACAACAGAAAAAATGCATTGGGATTGGTCGCCGTTACAGCTGTGGTGATTGCCTTCTTAAGTGCCACCCAAGATATTGCCACTGATGCCTATCGGACAGATGTCGTAGGAAAGTTAGAAGTAGGAGCTGGTGCGTCTGTAGCACTTTTGGGCTATCGAGTAGCATTACTGCTGACTGGTTGGATCTCCTTTGTGTTGGCTGATCGGATTGGCTGGGCATCGGTATATGGAGTAATGGCCGTATTTTTAGGAATTGGAATTATTGGTTCCTTCCTAGCTCCTAATGCCAAGGCCAATACTGCCCCGCAAAGCATTGCCGAAGCGGTAGTTCAGCCCTTTCTGGAATTTTTCCGTCGCTTAGGTACTCAACAAGCTATTTTAGTTTTAATCTTTATTGTCTTGTTTCGAGTTGGCGATGCGATGGTCGCTAAAATGGCTGTTCCTTTTCTCGGGGCTAGAGGTTTAGGATTTAGTGATACGGATATTGGTAATATCCGTCAAGGTATGGG
>JAYUSR010000047.1:0-23985 GCA_043755575.1 Synechococcales cyanobacterium | reverse complement strand
AATTGGTTTCGACAGGGGAAACCCTGGAGCAGCAGATTCAGCTGGGTCAGGAGCTGGAGCCAGTGCATCGCAATATTAGTATGACTACCGCTAATTTGGTGAACAGTGATCCCGAATTGGCGGCGGCAATTGGTATTGGGGTGGCCGATAACTCCACGGGTATTCCTCCGCAGCGCTTAAGTGATCTGCTCAAAAAGTAAGTGTTTTATTTTAAGGTGAGGTTCAAGTTATGATTTCTGATCCATGGGCAAAAAGATCGTCATCGTCTCACCTTGCAAATGGTTTTGTTTAACTACCAATTTCCCGCCCAGAATCTGGAATAGACTCTTGGTGACCTTTAAACTCAAGCTCAAATTCCCGGTCTCCGGCTGGAAACTCAGTAGCTGACCAATGGCCTCGCTGGCGTTACCGCATAAGGATGACATCTGGGGAGCAGCAACTTCCGCCACCACCGACTGGAGCTGTAACTTCAGCTGGCCACCCACCGGATTGACTTCCACCTGAATATGACTGCCCGCTGGTAAATTGCGGGTAAAGTTTTCGACTAAACCTGTTAGTACTCGATCAAGAATCGTTGGGTTACTCACCACCGATGGCAGCTGCTGGGGCATCGCCACTTCCATATTTAAATTACGGCGCTCGGCCTGCTTTTGCCACAGCGGTAAGCTTTGTTCTAACAAATGACTAAAAGACATAGTGGTTAAATCTACAGCTTCGCTATTATTGCCAGCCAATTCTACTGCTTGAAAGATCAACTCCATCCGATTAATTTGCTCGGTACATTCTCGATCGATCGTCTCTAGCCGTTTCATAATTTGTGCATCTAAATCGGGGCGGCGTAATACCGACCGGGTAAGCGTGCGAATAGTCGTTAGCGGTGTCCGAATCTCGTGGGTTAGTGCTTGCAATAACTCCACATCAAGAGCAGTGGATTTCGGCTCTGATGGCACAACAGCTGGGGCTTTGACTATTGGCAGTTCTTGGAGCAGAAATTGGCTGAACTTCATTACCCATTGATAGGCCGGTACCACTGGGGGCAGCTTGCTAACGATCGCATCCAACATTTCCAGCTGCTGGGGGGCAGTGAGCATGATGCGTCCCCGCAAAGACTGCCAAGCCAAATTCACATCGGCTGGGTCAAACGAGAACTGAAATCGTGGTAAATCATCCGCAGATCCCACCGCCAACACCAGACCAAACTGGGCAGTAAGCACCACACAGAATTGCTCATTTTGCAGAGGGTCGGCTGGCAGCAAAGAAATATCTGGTGGGGTGGGAAAAATAGCATTAATTTCTGAGGGAGCAGGCAACAATGTCTGGTTAGGGTGCACTGGACTGAAAACTACAGTGGGAAATTGATTAATAATTTCAGCAGCATCAAACAGTGGTACGGGTGAACAGAGCAACAGACCAGCCACCTGATCCGCTAGTGGCTGATGCACCACTGAGTCCATCAACGTGTGCAATAAATAGCCGAGGGCATGAACGGCGCTGTACCACTGCTGCTCAGCCTTGAAAAGCTCTACCGATTCACTAGGTTGGGTCGCAGATTTATTAGTGGCCAATAGCGGATCCAGCGCTGTTGACTCATTTTTAGCTAGGATTTCACTCAATGTTGGTAGTAGCCACTTTCTAACCACTGTCACCGCCTAAATTAAGTCTCATCTATGAGACTACCCAAGATTGATGCTCAAATGTTAGCCCGAAAACCGAACAGAGTCTCACCAAATCAATGCGATCAGCTCAATATCTATGGGTATATTGATGGAATCAGAACACAAATCTGGGCAGTGATAGCTGGCTCAAACCTTATGAATAAAAACATGCCTAAGTTCTATGGTATTGCCATGCTTGCCGTATTTTACGGAGGCTATCACAGCTCGGTAACCGCTAAAACACTCCTGGTCGTCACTAGCCTGGCAGTTGATACGGTGAAGAGTGTCACGCTATATGCAAAAGTCCCAGCCTCATCACCGCTTTTTGTAGTTCAGTCTCAAATAGATGCCCTCAATCGCCAAGATTTGAAAGCTTCGATGAATGCTATGCACCCATCTAGTCCAGCGTTCCAGACAACGCAGGATTTTGGAAAGATGATCTTTGAAAATTATCAGCTGCGTTTCAAGCTTCAGAGTACTGCGATCGAATCCATAACCGCAGATACAGCTAAGGTTCGATTCACTCAAACTACCAAAAAAATTACCGGACCAGAGTTTCGGAATAATCGTGTTGATGGCATCCACATACTTAAAAAGTACCAGGGGAAGTGGAAAATCTATGATACAAAAACTATCAAAATAGAGTATTTGGATAAATAAATCACGAATGATCTCTGTACTGTCTAGCGATCGAGCATATGAGATCTTGGCTTCAAAATATCCGCCGATAGATTCATGAAAACTAGCAAAATTTTCTATATCTGGCCAAGTACTTTTTCGTCCGCTCGTCATTAATCACCAGCTCCAAACAACTGGTGGATAGTTGTCCAAAATTCTCCTAGCATTCCATTTCTATCTTTTTGCAGATAGCCATCAACAAATTCTTGGAACTGATCGTCTGTCAAACTGTCATCTAGAAACGGCTTGATGGCCTTATTACGCACATCATTTAGAATTGGTAGGCTAAGACCTAATTTTTCAATAGTGGTAATTGCGGCTATATCTTGAGGATCCGATGCATAGATATTACCATTACCATTGAAGCGAAATCTGCTCTCACAATCGTTATTCTGTGGTGAAATCAGAAGGATTGGATCGAACCAATTTTCTTTCAAATGTCCACAATGTCGAGGGGTACCCTTTTTGCGTTGATTTTGACAGGAGCAAAGAAAATTACTGTAATCTAAGGGATCAACAATTGGGCTACTCTGTGGTTTAAAATGTTCGATGTAAGAATCCTTGTAAGTCAATCGTTTTTCACAATAGCAGCAGATATATCCCTGTTCTTTCATGAGTGATTTTTTGACGATCTTCTTAACTTCGGTACCTTTTAATCCTTCGTAAGTGGCTTGGTTAGTTGTTTCTTTCTTTCCAATGCCTGAATTCTTCCGGCTCAGATTGCTTAATGATGTGCTTCATTTACCAATTAATTCCTTTCTTCTAATTAACACCTCAGCTTTTACTAATTCAGGGTCTGTCCCAACTTTCTGCTTTAAAGCTGCAATTTTATTAGTAGCATCAAGTAACAAATTTTGACTAATGAGATCATAAATATCTCTAAGTTCCTGGAAGACGTCATCTGGTCGTGTGGTTTCTAGACCCATCAAATCTTCCAGGATTCGATCGACATTGTTTCCATAAGATTTTGATGGATGTGTTACTGTAATCCCATCAAAGGTTTGATCTAATAAAAAGAGATTCTCTGGCTGTACATGATTAATTACATGAGGTGAATGGGTAGATAGGATAAATTGGCAATTCGGAAAAACTTCCACGAGCTTTGAAACAACGTTTCTTTGCCATTTGGGATGTAGGTGTAAGTCAATTTCGTCGATTAAAATAATACCACTACCTTCTAATGGATTATCTCTCGTTGGATTAGCAATAGCCATTCTTCGAGCTAAATCACCAATCATAGCTATTAAACACTTTTCACCATCAGAAAGCTGATTGACAGTTAGAGACTGACCATTCTTTTGAACCTCCATCCGTAGAGGACTTCGACGAATTCTAAAATTGGTAAATTCAGGTAAAAATCGCTGAAGAGCACTGCGAACTGCCTCAAGTTGTCTATCAGGGACTGGATAACTTCCATTGGCGATCAAATCTGTATTAATATTTGATTTGAGAATATCTATGATACCTGATAGAATTCCAGCACCTTTATTAATAGTATTAAAGTCAATATCTTCTACACTTATAATTCTTGAAAATTCTAAATAGGTAGCACTATCCTTACTAACCAATTTATCTAGCACAATTTCACATTTAGTCTTCCATGACGAAAACCAGAAGACATCAATATAATGACTCTCCTCAACAAGAAACATACTACCTTTGTTTTCTCTAGCTTTTTTAACAGTATCGAGACCTTCTGCAACATAAGATTTTAGCTGATCAATTATTTTTTCATTGAAATCTAATGATGTGATTGAATTTTTTCGATTCTCATTTTCCAGATCTTCTTTTTCTCTAAACCATTCAAAGAAATTTCGAAAATTTGCTCCATAAGTAAGAGAATTATCATAAATACTCAGAAGACCATAAGCTCGTTTATTTCTTATTCTCACAGGAATATCTAACACAGCTCTGGTTACTGGATAGTGTACAAATACAGGTAAATTAATGTTTTCTTTTTTTGCTGAGATCTCCACCTGAATTTTTTTAGTAAACTCACTTAAGTTATTTAAATTGCTACGATCATCTGGTAAAGCATGTCCCTTACGATTTTTAGATAATTTCCAATCAATTGTCCTATCACCCTCATCACAACTAATTTCGATCAAAGCTGAAGAGTGACCGTTTTTAATATCAGCTTCGGGTATAGGTCGTCCCGAAGCTCCCGCAGATTTAATTCTACTTACCGTCCAAGAAAGCATAATTGCCACACCATCAAGCACAGTAGATTTACCAGAACCATTCGCCCCAACAAAAACATTGAGATTTTGATCCAGCTTCAACTTTAATGATTCTGCTCCACGATAATGCTTGAATGATACTTCTGTGATTTTCATATGCGATTCCTTTTTGACATACGATCGAACTTCTGCAACTATCCAACTCCAGTTAAACCAGCTTGCAACTTACCCAGCGTCCCAATCAACGATTCCACCTGCTCTGTCGCCCTAAACACCCCTAACCCCCGCACCGTCACCTTCCCCGGCCCATAGACAAACCGCGCCTTCATATTATCTGGCAAATTTCCGGCCATTAAATTCCAAGCCGTTTCCGCCATCGGCGTTTCCAGCACCACATGCTGCTTCCCATCCGGCTTAATGCGACTAAATCCCAACTGCTTGGCAATCTGCTTCAGCGCCATAATCCGAAACAGCTGTTGCGCTGCCTTCGGAATCTCACCATAGCGATCGATCCACTCTGCCGCAATCCCCGCTAACTCGGCATGGCTACTAGCTGCCGCGACCGATCGATAGGCACTAATTTTCTGATCCAAGTCTGGAATATAGTCCGCTGGAATCAAAGCCGTCACCGCCAAGTCAATCTGGGTATCATCTACCTGGGGAATTTCTTGGCCACGAATCTCTTGAATTGCTGTCTGCAACATCTCCATGTAGAGATCAAAACCAATCACCTCCATCTGACCAGACTGCTCGGCTCCCAACAGATTGCCTACGCCCCGAATTTCCATATCCCGCGTCGCTAACTGATAGCCCGAACCCAATTGGGCAAACTCCTGAATCGCCCGCAACCGTTGCCGCGCCTGATCGGTGAGACTTTGTTCCTTGGGATAAAATAACCAGGCGTGCGCTTGAATCCCAGCTCGTCCGACTCGTCCGCGTAACTGGTACAACTGCGACAATCCAAAGCGTTGGGCATCTTCAATCAAAATCGTATTCACCCGAGGAATATCCAACCCCGATTCCACGATCGTGGTGCAGAGCAATAGATCGGCCTCGCCAGAACTAAAAGCCAACATCGTCGATTCTAGCTGGGATTCATCCATTTGGCCGTGAGCGATCGCAATCCGGCAGCTGGGCACTAATTCCCGCAATTTGTCGGCAGTATCCTCAATGCCCATCACCTTGGGCACCACGTAAAAGACCTGGCCGCCCCGTTCTAGTTCTTGACGAATGGCGGTGCCGATCGCATCGGTTTGATAGGGTGACAAATGAGTTTGAATTGGTCGGCGGGAGGGTGGTGGGGTAGTGATCAAACTCATTTCCCGCACTCCCGATAGCGACATATAGAGCGTGCGCGGAATCGGGGTGGCGGAAAGGGTTAAGACATCGACCTGGCTTTTAATGGTCTTGATTTTTTCTTTTTGGTTCACCCCAAACCGTTGCTCTTCATCAATTACTAATAGTCCCAAGTTACGGGGCTTGATATCTTTACTCAATACTTGATGGGTACCGACCACTACATCTAGTTCGCCCGTCGCTAGCCGTCGCAAAATATCTTTGCGTTCTTCGGCGGTGCGAAAACGGTTCAGTAGCCCTACATTTACTGGATAGGGAGCAAATCTTTCCTTTAGTGTGTGGTAGTGTTGCTGGGTTAAAATAGTTGTGGGAGCCAAGAGAATCACTTGCTTTTGAGCAGTTGTGACCGCCTTGAAAATCGCCCGAATTGCTACCTCGGTTTTACCAAACCCCACATCGCCACAGATTAGCCGATCCATCGGTCGATCGCTTTCCATATCGCGCTTCACGTCCTGCACGGCTTTCAGTTGGTCGGGAGTGGGCTGATAGCGAAAAGAGTCTTCTAATTCCTGTTGCCAGGGTGAATCGATCGGATAGGCAAAACCCTGGCTATCAGAGCGTTCAGCATAAAGCTTCAGCAGGTCGAAAGCTAGCTTTTTGATCGACTTTTGCACTTTGGCCTTGGTTTTAGCCCAAGCTTGGCCAGACATTTTGTTTAGTTCTGGCAACTTTTGGTCGGTATGCCGAAACCGGGAGAGCACACCCAGTTGGTCGGCGGCCACCCGCAAAATACCATCGGCATATTTAATAGTTAAATAATCGCGGCTGTCATTATCGATCGATACATTCTCCAGACCCATAAAGCGTCCCAAGCCATAGTGACGATGAATCACAAAGTCTCCGGCTTGCATCTTGTTCGGATCAACTTTCTTGGAAGCTGCCTGCCGCCGTTTGCGAACGTAGTTATAGCTCACCAAAGACTGCTGACCAAAGAATTCTCGATCGGTCAACAGCAATACTCGGAATGTCGGCAACAGAAACCCTTCCAGCTCGGCCATTCCCGAATATTTGACCGCGACGGTGACATGTTGAGTTTGCAGCTTGTCGGTAGCGCCAAAGTCGCGGGGATTGGGCACAAATTGGGTTGAGCAGTCATGTTCTTGCAGCAGCGAGGCCGACCGAGAAGGCTGCGCTGACACAATCCAAGTGGAGTACTGCTGCTGATGTTGACGCAAGATTTCGGCTAACTTGGCAAACTGATGCGGCAAGGCCGGGACTGGCCGACTGGATAGGTTGAGACCTTCGCCCTCCACGGCAATTTCGCTCAGGCGCAAATATTGGAATCTTTCCCGCAGTGTATCGATCGATTCTAGCAGCGGAAATTGATAGGTAGCGCTGTGCGCCAAACACCGCTCCAAATCATCCACCGCCATTAGTGTATTAGCGGGCAGATAATCGGCGAGACTACAGCCTAGTTCATTAGACTCAAAAGCGCCCCAGCCAGTGGGGGTTAAGAGGAGGTGATCGATCGCATCCAAAGAGCGCTGACTAGAGGGGTCAAATTCCCGCATTTTTTCTAGCTCATCGCCAAACCACTCCAACCGCACCGGCAACTCCGCCGCCACCGGAAAAATATCAATAATGTCACCGCGCCGACTCCATTGACCTTCGGTTTCCACCAACGACACTCGTTCATAGCCCATCGTGGCCAACTGAGTACTGATGGTTTCTACCTCAAATTCGTTCTTCAGGCGGAGTTCTAAGGCCGTATTTTGAAACTGATGAGCATCGGGTAGGTGAGCAGACAGGGCACGGGCTGTGGAGACGATCGCCACTGGCTGATCGGCGATACTCAAGGCCGTCAGGGTTTGCATCTGTCCCCAAACCGTTTCAGCTTCGGGATGCACCAAATCAGCCGACTCGGCGACTGGATAAAAATAGACCTGTGGCCAGTTCATTACCTCTAGCTGGGCAGTCCAGCGGCTAGCTTCTTCGATCGTCGAAGTAATTATCCACAAATGTTGCTGGGTAGCTTGCGCCAGCATCGAGGCCACCAAGCCCCGAGGAAGCCGCGCCGCTCCCGTCAGATGCAGATATCTTTGCTGCTGAAGTTTTCCAGCAAGTTCGTGAGTAAGCTGGGATGAAGTGAGAGTGCGAAGGAGAGCAGAAAAAGACATATCCCAAGAGTGGCAGCGCTGTTCGCTACTATGGTAGTTGAAACCAGGTGGTTCCGACCAAAACTTCGACTTCTTTTCCGCTTATGATGATGTCAGCTTGTTCGGACAGTGCCTTGAGAGAAAGAAAACCTGAACAGTTACTATCTTTTCATTTACCATTCCTATGTCTCCTGTTGGCGAGTTATCAATAGTCTTAGTGCTGATCTTGATCAATGGCTTGTTCGTAGTGTCAGAAATGGCCATTATTTCAGCGCGAAAAGTAAGGCTGCAACACTTAGTTAACCAAGGCAACAAGAAAGCCCGGATCGCTCTAGAATTGGCCAGTAATCCCGGTCGCTTTTTACCCACAGTTCAAGTGGGGATCACTCTAATGGCAATTTTGTCGGGTGCTCGTGGTGAAAGCGCCATCAGTGGTTTATTATTACCTATCTTGAATGCGGTGCCTGCTCTTAGTCTTTATGCTCAAACAATTGCCTCGACGGCTGCGATCGCCATCATCACTTATCTCACCATTGTGATTGGCGAGTTGGTACCCAAGCAGTTGGCCTTAAGCAGCCCCGAACGACTATCGGTATTAGTAGCCAAGCCGCTTAACTTACTGGGGTGGCTGGGTAGCCCGCTTAGCCATGTTTTGAGTATGTCTACTAATTTTATTGTTAGACTCTTAGGCATTCGACCTTCTAATGAACCAGATATCACCGAAGAAGAAATTCGGGTGATGATCGGTCAGGGCACTGAAGCGGGCATGTTTGAGGAAGCCGAACAAGACATGATGGAACGGGTGATGAGCTTAGGCGATCGAAGAGTGGGAGCGATGATGACCCCTCGCCCCGATATTGTTTGGTTAGATATCGAAGACCCTTGGCCGGTTAACTGCGACAAAATTGTGGCCAGCCAATATTCCAGATTTCCAGTTTGTAGAGAAGTTCTAGATAACGTGGTGGGGGTGATGCACGTCGCCGATATGCTAAGTCAGTCACTGCTTGGTCAACCAATTAACCTCACGCTATCGCTGATTCAACCTTTATTAGTACCAGAAAGTACGAAAGGATTGAAGGTACTAGAGCAATTTAAAGAAACTGGCACCCATATTGGCATGGTCGTAGATGAATACGGGGTAATTCAGGGCTTGGTGACACTGAATGACCTGCTAGAAGAAATTGTGGGCAACATTCAAGATGTGGAGCAACCAGAACCGCCCCAGGCCGTCCAACGTGAGGATGGTTCCTGGTTACTCGATGGAATGCTGCCGATCGATGAGTTTTTAGAACTATTCGATTTAGAAGAAGAATCGATCGAACAACGGGGTAGCTATAACACTCTCGGCGGCTTTATTATCATGCAGTTGGGTAAAATCCCGCAAGAGACCGATCACTTTGAGTGGGAGCAACTCCGGTTTGAGGTGATGGATATGGATGGTAACCGGGTAGATAAAGTGATGGTCAGCAATTTGTAGAATCCGCAACACTCCGGGCTTCTCTGTTAATATGTAGGGCAACGTTGCCCCCTTTGTCTTATGTCTAGCGACGAACAACTCAGTCTTTTTCAAGCGGCCAGCGCACCTCCTAGTCCGCCACCAGCCACCGAAATCAGTTTCGATCAGATTCCGATCAGTGCCGCCATCCCCATTCCTACTGGGACTTACCAAAATTTAGAGCAACTGGCAGCCCACTGTGCGGTCTGCCAGCGGTGTGAATTAGGAAAAACTCGTCTTAATGCAGTGGTCGGTAGAGGTGCTAGTCAAGCGTCAATTATGATTGTGGGCGAAGGTCCTGGTCAAAATGAAGATGAACAAGGACTACCATTTGTTGGTAGATCCGGCCAGCTGCTAGAGAGAATTTTAGCTGCTGTCGATTTTTCTACTGATCGAGAAGTTTACATTTGTAATGTGGTGCGCTGCCGTCCGCCTGGTAATCGGGTGCCAACGCCAGAGGAGATTGCCGCCTGTAAGCCTTACTTGCTGGAACAAATTCGGTTGGTCGATCCGCTGGTGATTTTGTTAACTGGAGCCACGGCACTCAAAGCAGTTACTGGTAGTAAGGCCAGCATTACCCAGGTGCGTGGTGAGTGGCTGGAGTGGGAAGGCCGTCTTTGTATGCCCATTTTTCACCCAGCTTATTTGCTGCGAAATTCTTCCAAGGAAGAGGGTGCACCAAAATGGTTGACATGGCAAGATATGAAGAAGGTACGCGCCAAAATTCAAGAGTTGCAAGAAACCAGCTAGTACATTTCGTCCCAAAAATTAGACATTGAAATGCTGCATAGTGACGTGACGAGGATGAGTTGCAATTCTCGATAGCCATTTGCGCACACCAGGATATGCAGACAAATCGAACCCACCCTCATGAGCAACATGAGTGTATGCATATAGGGATATATCTGCAATGGTGTAGCTTTCGCCGACAAGATACGATGCGCTGGCGAGTTGTTGCTCCATAACAAACAGAGCTTTATTTCCGCCTTTTTGTTTGGACTTATATTCGTCTTCGCGTTCAGCAGGCAATCCCAGGTATTTATTTATAAAACGGGCAACCGCTATATAAGGCTCATGGCTATATTGCTCAAAAAACTGCCATTGCAAAATCTTAGAACGCAGCCATTTGTCCCTAGGTAAAAAAGCTGTTCCTTCTGCCAAGTAGTTTAGGATGGCATTTGATTCGGATATTGAGTCACCATTTGGTAGTTCTAGCGCGGGGATTTTTCCGTTTGGATTGATTGTTAGAAAATTCTCTGTCTGTGTGTCGCCTTTTAAAATATCGACATGCTTCCATTTGTGCTGAATTTCCAGTAGTTCTGGCAGCAACTTAATCTTGTAGCAATTGCCTGAGTTTATGTCACCGTGAATTATCAAAGTTCTCTCCTTTGGAAATGCCCACATTATTGAGGTAAGGTCAATGATGCGTTAGTCGATCGCGGCCTGCATATTCACGCTCAATCCTTTGAAACTGTTATTCAACTTGTACTCAAAATACTTCTTTATCTTAGCTAAATAGTGCCCGCTGAATTCTATAAAGCAACAAAAACAAAGGCATACCGAAGTATATCTTTGCTTTTTTTACTCTTAATACCCCCAAGGGAAGTCGAATCCCTGTCGCCTCCGTGAAAGGGAGGTGTCCTAGGCCACTAGACGATGGGGGCCTGTGTTTTTGCACATCTCTAAATTTAGATGATGTTTAAAGTAATGTCAACTACTAAAAAAATGTTGGCGCTCAATTAAATGTTTGTCGTAACGTCAGCTAGCATAATCCAGTCATTTATCGGGTGGAATGCCATAACGCAGAGCTGATAACCGGGCTTGGGCTTCTGGATCAAGGGAGTTGAACAAAAACCGACCACTGGTTTGACGCTTAGTCTTTTGTTTTTGGCGCGATCGACTGGAGCTAGATTCTACTCGGTGGACCAGTTGGAGAGCCGACATCCACTCCGCCCCAAAGCCCCCGACGGTTAATTGTTGCGCTCGATCGGACGTGGCGACAACTAATCTGGTTTTGGCTGTGGGATTACCTTTGTGGCGGGCACAGAATTTTTCGATGTAGGTATCGGCTGTTTCTCGAAACTCGGTGTAATAGACAGAAAGGTTGGGAGTAATGACTTCGTGATGGGCAGGCGTATCGCGACTATGGGCATCAAACACCAGCTGGGTATCGTAGCCTTCAAAAGCACTGAAGTTGACTAATTCTTCGATTAATTTATTTCTGGCTGCTGACAAATCGCTAGCACTTCTGAGCTGGAGCGGTGTTTCATCGTCAGGATCGGGGTACAGATCTGCCCAAAGGCCGATGACGTTATATCCGTCAACGAGCAACACTACTTCTTGGCGTTTGGGAGCCATAACTTCACTTACTTACAAGGACTGACCGAATTTCCAAAGATGTTCATATATCTTAAGATTTTTTGGGCTGGTTTTGGGGATAAAGATTACAAACGTTGCTACCGCCAGCGATCGCGCTCTAAGTCGTACAGGACTTTTTCCCAATGCCACTGTTCTGGTCGATCGGAATTCTTAAACCGAGATTGCTCTAGCAATCGATCGATAGTTTTTTTGTTACCACCAAGCAATCTAGTGAGCTTGTTTTGAGTCTGTCGATCAACCTTGCCAAGGGGCTGAGATGAATTAAAATCACCAAAATTACCCATTGATCGCTTAAACCGCTCGACCGCTTTCTTTCTAAAAATGAAGCGTTGCACAGCATACACCCCCATCAGGGCGATGCCCAACAAAATGACTATGCCAGCAGTACTCATAATGATTTGGTATCGATCGATTAAAAGGTCTACTATCTAATTTTAATCTACCCAAGTAGTCTACAGAAATTGGTCTCACTAACTGGGGAGGATGTCATCTAAGTCTATGATGTTGACTGACGTTCCAGATTTTTCTTCAAGGCATTATGAATGTTGGCCGTTTAATCGTCCTGACTGGACCCAGTGGTGTCGGCAAAGGTACTTTACTAAAGGAATTGCTCCAACGTCATCCAGAGCTGTATGTGTCTATTTCAGCGACTACTCGTCCCCCGCGATCGGATGAAGTCGATGGCGTAAATTATTATTTTCAGACGCGCGATCAGTTTACGAAAATGATCGCAGCTGGTGACTTGCTGGAGTGGGCAGAATTTGCCGGTAATTACTATGGCACTCCCACGCAACCAGTCCAAGAGCAGATTAATCAAGGTCGATCGATCATTCTAGAAATTGAACTGCTAGGAGCGCGGCAGGTAGCCAAGATTTTTCCGGAATCCCTCAAGATTTTTATTTTGCCGCCCAGTGTGGCGGAATTAGAAGCCAGAATTCGGAACCGAGGCCAAGATCCAGAAGCTGCGATTATCCAAAGATTAGAACGCGCTCAGGCTGAGATCAATGCCGCTGACGAATTCGATTTACAAATTGTCAATGACGACTTGCAAGTTGCTCTAGAGCAACTTGAAGCCGCTATTTTCAAGAAACTTTAACCCCAGCTATCTAAATCCAGTGCCTGGGAACCGCCTTGATCGAGTTCTTTTAAAACTCCCTTGAGCTGTAGCCATAAGAAGACGGCTGTAAATAAAGTCAGTGGAATTGCTAGACCGGCAGCGATCGTATCGGGCAAGCCAAAAATTGACATGCCCGAAGTCAAAAACATGCCGATGCCACAGGCAATCCCCACAAAAGGCAGCTTGAGAGTGCTGTTGTCTAAAGAAGTGAGGCTGATGTTCGCACGATCAACAGACCAGGCTTTAACATAGCGCTTGAGGGTAGAATCAAAGGCCGATCCACAGGACAAGCCAATGAATAGGCCAGCAAAGAGTAGAAAATAGGGCGGGTCGCTAGGAAAGTAGTACAAACAAAACTCCGGGAAATGGCTGATGGTGATCACACTGGCCATGAGATATTTTTATCTTATGAGCCTGAGACATAGTTTAAATTTAGAGCAATCGACCGGGCAAATCAATTTGAATCTTCTTTAGGTATGGTGAAGCGATCGCAACTCATTACCAGAGAAATCGGGGGTTTAGTTTTACTAAGGTTGGTACTAGTTACCAGCCTTTTTTATTGGTTTGAGATTAAAATCCTCGATCGCTAATCATTTCAAGATTCAGGTTAAGTAAATACAGCAAATGGCTGAGGGTGATTAAATAGGAATGAGATATATTTATCTTATGAACCTGATGCAGATAGTGAATTTTGAGCAATCAGCCAGGTCATTTAATTTGAATCTTCTTTAGGTATTGTGAAGCGATAGCAACTCATTACCGGGGGAATCGGGGTTTAGTTTTGCTAAGGTTGGTACTAGTTACCAGCCTTTTTTTTCGTTTTAAGCTATGTCCCCCATGTCACACTTTGCTTTGCCCCCTTGGATTGTTCTAGATGCCCTACTCGATCGCTGGCTGCAAGAAGATATTGGTCGCGGTGATCGGGCTAGTCAGGGTTTGCAGCCGCGCCTGATGACAGCGCAGTGGACAGTAAAAGCACCAGGGTTAGTAGCGGGTCTGCCCATTGCCGCTCGGATTTTTCAGCGGCTGAGTCCTGAGATTAATTTTCGGGCATTAGTGGCGGAAGGCACAAATTGTGAACCTCAAGCAGTCATTGCGGAAATTACCGGCCAAATTGCTGACTTGCTGATGGGAGAACGCAGTGCTTTGAATCTGGTAATGCGCTTAAGCGGCATTGCCACGGCTACTCATACTTACGCTGCCACCATCGCCGATTTACCGGTCAAATTAGTGGATACTCGCAAAACGACACCAGGTTTAAGAGTCCTGGAAAAATATGCCACCACCGTGGGCGGCGGGGTCAATCACCGTTGGGGTTTGGATGACGGGGCAATGATTAAAGATAATCATATTGCGGCGGCTGGGGGGATTTCAGCAGCGGTAACGGCGGTGCGTCAGGTTTTACCCTATCCCCTGACGATCGAAGTAGAAACCGAATCGATCGCTCAAGTCCAAGAGGCGCTGGACTGCGGTGTAGATATTATTATGTTGGATAATATGCCGGTGGAGATGATGAAAATGGCGGTAGCAGCTTGTCGGCAGTTTAATCCGCGCATTAAGTTAGAAGCCTCTGGCAATATCACGCTGGCTACTATTCGGGCAGTGGCAGAAACGGGGGTGGATTACATTTCTACTAGTGCTCCGATCACTCGGTCGCCGTGGCTAGATATCAGTATGCGCTTAATCGTTCCGTAGACAACTTTACCGGGGACAACAGCGGTATGATACAGCATGGTTGTTTGTTAATGGTCAGCACTGAGAGGATCGCCGCATATGGATTTTTGGAAGCAGGTATTCACCCTGGCAGAATCGACAGCCCAGCGGGTTGGTCAGCAACTCCTCCAAGATTTTGGCCATGCTACAGCTCAGACTAAAGCCGATGGTAGTTTAGTTACCCAGTCTGATCGATGGGCAGATGCGGAGATTAAAGCAACCATCACAGCCGCTTTCCCCGATCATGCGGTGCTTAGCGAAGAAGACTTTCATCTTTTTACCGATACGCCTTGGACTTGGGTGATCGATCCGATCGATGGCACCACCAATTTCACCAGAGGAATCCCGTTGTGGGGAGTATCGATCGGTTTGCTTTATCAAGGCCAGCCAGTATTTGGCTACATCTTTTTTCCGCCAGTTCAGCAAACTTTCTACGGCTATTGGCCAGGTACCACGGGTCTGGAGATGCCGCAGGGGGCTTGGCTGAATGGTCAACCCATTCACAGCAGCGCTGACCAACCCAGCAGCAATCATCTCTTTGGTCTTTGTGCTCGGAGTAGTAGTGTGTTGAAAAATAAGCTGCCAGCCAAAATTCGGATGATTGGTGTGACAACTTATAGCTTCTCGGCGGTGGCGGCGGGGTTGATGATCGGGGCAGTGGAATCTACACCAAAGATTTGGGATTTAGCGGCAGTGTGGCCAATTTTGCACGCTGCTGGCGGTCATTGGATTTCGCTGTCGGCTGATCCGATTTTTCCAGCACAGGTGGGGAAGGATTATGGTAGTTATCCGTTACCTAGTTTGTTGCTAGCGCGATCGGAACTAGTGCCCATGTTTGAGCCACTGATTCGAGATGGACTAGGCAAATAAGCCAAATGTTACTGGTCGCAAATCAAGCAAGAGTGAGACAGGTTTCGATCGATCACATCCTAATTGTTGCGATACCGAATTTTGAGCACCAAAATCACTCCAGCTAACAGGAGAGTCACGATATTAGCTATCAGAATCGGCAAGTCGTGAATTGCAAACCCGTAGGCCAACCAAAGAATGATGCCCAGGCACAACACAATTAGCATTGTCCATGAAATATCTCCAGCAGATTTAGACTGCCAAGTTTTGATTAATTGTGGGAGATAAGCAATTGTGGTTAATACGCCTGCGGTGATTCCCAAGGTTGTGATGTAATCAATTTCCATTGGTTAATGACTAAAAATCATTTAGTCTGCATCTTTTAGAAAAATTATAGAGCGAATTCAATTTTAGCAACGCCAGTTTTTCAATTGTGGTTCGATCGATCAAGCCAAGAATTTTACTAACTCAGTCAATTTTCCCCAGGCCGCACCACTAGCTAATACTTGCCGCGCGATCGATATCCCCTGTTGATGATTTCCCAGAGGCACCATACCCCCAACTTGCAGTGCCAGGCTGGTATTTAGAGCTACCACATCTTGCTGTGCTGGAGTGCCGCGTCCTTGTAGCAAATTGGTTAAGATGCCCGCATTAGTAGCAGCATCACCACCTACTAAGGCTGTAATCGGGGCGTGGACAATCCCCAATTCCATAGGATTAAGAATAGCTGACTGCACCTGACCATTCACCAAAATCGCCAAATCCGTCGCATCACCTAAACCAGCTTCGTCCAGTCTTTCCCGACCATGCAGGACGATCGCCAGCTCCGTACCCAAGATACCTAATGCTTCGGCCATCACTGTAAGTAATTGAGGGTCAGAGGTGCCAATGATTTGACCAGTGGGGCGCAGGGGATTTACCAACGGACCCAGCAGATTAAACACTGTCCGAATTTTTAGTTCTTGGCGCAGTGGGGCTAACGCTTTCATGGCCGGATGCCAACCGGGCGCAAACAAAAAGGTGATGCCCACTTCGTCAACTGCCGTCCTCACCAGGTCGCTATTTGCACCTAAATTAACGCCCAAAGATTCCAACACATCCGCTGAACCTACCCGGCTAGAAGCCGATCGATTGCCGTGTTTGGCCACTTTTAAACCTGCCGCCGCTGCCACAAAGGCCACCGCCGTCGAAATATTAAAGGTATCAGCTCCGTCGCCGCCAGTACCGCAGGTATCAATTACCGGCTGGGGATGACTTACTGCCTCAGCTTGTAAAACCTTGGCCATCCCAGCTAGTTCGTGGGCAGATAAGCCTTTAGCCCGCAGAGCGACCAGTATTGCGCCTGATAGTCCGGCCGGAATCTGCTCCTTGAGCCAGCCCTGCATTAATTCCGTGGCTTGGTCTTGAGTGAGAGACTGTCGATCGAGGAGTTGTTGCAGGAGTTGCGGCCAAGACATAAGCGAAATAAATCAATGATTTCTAAAATCTTAAAACAGTTGGGAGACCATTCTCATTTCAATTTATACTTAATTTTTTGTCAGGTGGCAGCAGCGATACATTAAAAACTATGACCGAGATATCATGTGCCATCGGCCTAGGTAGCAACCTCGGCCCTAGTCAGCAAATTTTGGAACAGTCGATCGAACAACTCCGGGCTATTCCGCAAATCAATAACGTCCAGGTTTCTAGTTGGTTCCAAACTAAACCAGTAGGACCGCCGCAACCAGACTACCTCAACGGCTGCGCTACTTTTACGACTAGTTTGAATCCTTGGCAAGTTTTGGAAGTTTTGCAATCGATCGAACAACATTTTGGGCGCGAGCGGCAGGTGCGTTGGGGAGCCAGGACGCTGGATTTGGATTTGCTGCTTTATGGTCGCTGGCAAATTGATACAGTGAGACTGCAAGTACCTCATCCCTATATGGCGGAGCGTAGCTTTGTGTTGGTGCCACTAGCGGAAATTGCTGGGGATTGGTTATGGCAGGGGGTATCGATCGAGGAGTTGCGATCGAAGTTGAAATATGCAGACGATGATCTGTGAAAAAAAGTAGTTAATGCTGATACAAATGCCATACATTAATGATACGTGGCACTAGAAAGAATAGTATGAACAAGCTATCTAAATCAGTAGAAATTCATCTTGGGGATCAAGGGCGCTTAGTAATCCCAGCTGCATTACGGCGATCGCTGGGCTTTGAGAGCGGTGATACTTTACTAGCCCGCCAGGCAGAGGGCGGACTAGTATTAGAAAAACCTGAAACAATCAAGCTGCGACTAAAGAATCGTTTCTCACAAATACCTGAAAATACCAGCTTGGTCGATGAATTAATTGCCGAACGCCGTGAAGAAGCAAGAAAGGAAAACGCTGAATGACAGTTGTTTTGGATGCTTCAGCTTTACTGGCTTACCTAAAAGATGAGCCAGGGGGAAATATGGTAGAAACATTACTGGCCGAGTCAGTGATTTCGAGTGTGAATTGGACAAGCGACCAGGCATAGCTCAGTCTTAATTTGGGTTTGGATATCCGAGCAGTGCGCTGATCATCTTTTTCTCCTATACTTTTTTGGGATAGTGCCTGTCACCCCATAAAATTATGCCCCTCGGAAACGAACCCGCAGAAGTCATTAAACCGCAATTTTTCTATCAATCGCGCAAGTTTTCGATTCGTGCCGACAGGTTACGTCTCCCCAATGGCGTAGAAGGTGAATGGACATGCGTGCAGCATCCTGGCGGGGCGACGGTGGTACCAGTCACACCAGATGGACGGCTGATTTTGGTGAAGCAATATCGGTTTGCGGTGCGCGGAAGGATCTTGGAGTTTCCCGCCGGAACGCTAGAGGTCGGTGAAAGTCCGGCAGAAACCATCAAACGGGAGATTGAAGAAGAAACTGGCCATCAAGCTAGTAAATGGACAGACTTGGGTGAGTTTTTTTTGGCACCGGGCTATTCTGATGAGATTATTTATGCCTTCTTAGCTGAGGGTGCGGTGCCAGTGCCTAATCCTCCCGCCCAAGATGATGACGAAGATATGGAAGTGGTATTTATGACTCCGACAGAATTGGAAGCGCAGATTTTTACCGGAGCCGGGATTGATGCCAAGTCGATCGCCGCCTATTTTCTAGCCAAACGTTTTTTAACTTGATACGTGCTGCCGGATTTAGTTAACCAATCAATCGCCCCGTCACCAGTAAAGTATTACAAGAACTCCCGGCTAAGCTTTCTTGAATTTCTGCTTCAGTCGATCGACTAAAATATCCAACTCCGGCACACCTAACTGAGTAGCAATCAATCCAAAAATCCCTAAGCCAATGCTCCCTAGAATGGCCAATTGCAGCAACAAAGTAAAAAGATTGCTCTGCGGTAGCAGTTGCTGCCAGCCATAGCTCATCACCCAAGTAATAAAACCAGCGATCGAGCTAGCTCCAAAGATCCCAAATAGCGGCCAGCCCAACTCTTCCCAGGGTAAACCGTTGAGCCGCTTATTCAAAATCACGAGGAAAATTATAAAAGTTACAATCATCACGCCGACAGTAGCCAGCGAAATTCCGGGTGCCCCCAGTGGTTGCCACAGCAAAAAATCCAGGGTGATGTTCACAAAAATACTGACAATACTGACTTTAAAGGGGGTGTTGCCATCGCCCAAGGCGTAAAAAACTCGGACTAATACGTCTCGTCCCAAGGAGAAAAACATCCCACTGGCCGAAGCAATTAGAATTGACGCTAAGAACTGGGAGTCCTCGGCCTTGAAAGCCCCCCGTTCTAAAGTCAACTTCACCAGCGGTAAAGACAGGGCAATAATCAAGGCGCTAATCGGCATCATCGTGACCCCAGCTAAAATGAGACCCTGCCGAATCCGATCTTTCAGCTCTGGCCAGTTACTGGGTTCTACTAACCGGGAAAAAACCGGCATCAGCGGCACCAAAATAAAGTTAGAGACAATCCCCAGCGGTGTTTGGACGAGCAACGCAGCAGCGGCAAATCCTGGTGCAGCTTTGGGAATATTAGCGGCGAAAGTTAAGTCGGTAATTAAATTAATAGATAGCATCGAAGAGGATAGAATCGCTGGCACCATGATGCGGAGCACCTCTTGCACTTCTTTGAGCTGAAGATTGAATCGGAGGCGGAGTGCCCCCAAACCAGCTTGCCACTGCACGATCACTTGCACAACCCATTGCAAAATTGCCCCAGCCAAAGTACTCCAAGCTAATACCTGGCCACCCAGATGCGCATTTTCAATTAGATCACTTTTTTCGCCATACTGCCAAATAAACCAACCCACCCCCATAATCACCGTCAGGCTGGAAAGTAACGGACTAATTGAAGGCAACCAATACATATCTCCAGCATTGAGGGTGCCAAAGCCGATGCCAATCAGCCCCGCCAAAAAAGTCATAAAGGCCATGATTTGCAGTTGTTCGATCGCCACATCTCTGGTAGCCGTAGCCTGCTGTAAATCTAAACCCGTCTTCAGACCATGGGCAAAAATATCGATAAACTGACTGGCAAAAACAATCAGTAATATTGAGAGGAAAATCAGCACAGTGCCCACAATGGTAGTCACAGATTCGATGATGGGGGCAATTTTATCGCGATTTTTTTGGCGAGACAGCACACTCGTAACCGAGCTGTGGAATGGACCGTTGATGCCGCCCAACAGAATAAAAAAGAAGGATGGGATGACGCTGGAATAACTGTAGGCCGTAGCTACCGTACCCAGTCCAAAAGCAGCAGAGACAATTACTTGTCGCACTAACCCCGCGACCTTGCTCAAGAGGGTAGCGATCGCTACTACCCGCGCAATGCTGACCAGAGATTTTTTTGGTTGCTGATTACTTTGGGTCACAGGTATAAACTAGGTCTAAAGAATAAAATCAATAGTTTGAACGCCGCCAACGCCAAAACTAGGCAACGAGGATCATATCACTCAGTTGTGGACTGTTTGTCTTGATGCACACGTTTGAAGTACCTAAAATGCCTCAGTGAGACTAGATTCATGGGTCAGTTAAATAACTGTCTACTAACAGCCCTAAGCATAACTGGATTGTCTTAGAATTAAAATATTAACAGCACAGGGGAAATAGAGAAATAATCATGAATCGCACAACTGCTAATCAAGGAGATAGTACTGCTTGGATTGTACAAACTTGGATATCTTTTGTGATGTCGATCGGCGTCACTGCCACTGGCATTACCTATTTACCAGTTGATGCCTGGGTGAAAGGATTTATGGGGATGGGTCTAACTTTTTCAGTTGCCTCCAGCTTTTCTCTGGCCAAAACTCAACGCGACTTGCACGAATCCAAACGGATTATGTCCAAGATTGAAGAAGCCAAAGTGGAGCAACTATTATCCAATCACAATTCGCTCTAGACCAAAATTCAGTTAGCCCCCTTGGGCTTTTCGTCGCGCATTGACTTGCTGAGCCTTGTCTGCCGCTGGACAAATATCGGCAAACTGACAGTTGAGACAGTCTGGCTGGCGGGCATTACAAACGGCACGACCATGATAGATACTCATGATCGAATATTGTTCCCAATTGGGTTGGGGCAAGAGCTTCATTAAATCTTGCTCCACTTTAATTGGGTCGGTATGTTTACTCAAACCCCACAGATAGCTCAGCCGTTTGACATGGGTATCTACTGTCACTCCCACGATAATGCCGTAGGCGTGAGCCAGGGTGACGTTGGCTGTTTTGCGGGCAACTCCTGGTAAGGTCAAGAGCTGATTCATTTCCTTGGGTACTACTCCATCAAACTCTTCAACAATTTTGCGACAAGCTCCTTGGATGTTTTTGGCTTTGTTGCGATAAAAACCAGTCGATCGAACTAATTCTTCTAGTTCCTTTAACTCGGCGTAGGCCATGGCGGGAGCATCGGGAAAACGCTGCCACAACTGGGGAGTGACGATGTTGACCCGGTCATCAGTGCATTGCGCTGACAGGATCGTCGCCACCAGCAGCTGCACCGGGGTTTCGTAATCTAGGCTACAGGTGGCATTGGGGTAATAGGCTTGTAAGCGGCGGAGAATTTCTAAAGCTCGCTGTTTCTTGGGAAGTTTCTGCCGCACGCTCATAAATCTATTTAAAAAATTGCTGAATAGGGGGTAGGTTGGCGGTATCTCTGATGATTAAAAATACGCCTAAACTCAGTAATAGAGCCAAGCCCGTTTGCATCACTGTATCCTGAATTTTCATTGGCAATGGTTTACCTAATAATGCTTCAATCAACAAGAAAGCTAACTGACCACCATCCAGCGCGGGTAAAGGCAAGATATTCATCACAGCCAAATTAATACTAATAAGAGCTGCGAACTGAAATAGACCGCCCGCATCAGAACTGGCAATGTTGGCACCAATTTCCACAATTTTGATTGGCCCAGCCACCTGACTAGCCGTTTCGCCAAAGTTAGTCGCAATTTGAGTTAGTCCTTTGACCGTCAGCAGGATCACCTTTTCAAATTCCTGAGCGCCTGTGGTGAAGGCATCGACCACTCCTGCCGCTCGGTGGCGGACAACTTTAGCGTTGGGAGCAAGTTTGACCCCGATTTGACCTTTGCCTTCAGCACCATTTTCTGGTTTGACACTCAATTCGAGAGTTTCACTACCGCGCTGTACTCGAAAGGCCAGGGTCTGGTTGGGATGTGTTTGAATAGCGGCCATCAAGTCGGTGATAGCCGTTTCTTTGGCTCCTAGCTCTTGACCATCGATCGATAGCACAATGTCATTGGGCTTCAGACCCGCTTGAGCCGCTGCACTACTAAGACTGGTCGCAATATCATTAACAATTACACCCGGTTGGTAACTTAAGTCGGGAATGCCAATAAGTCCGACTTGGGTGACGAGTAAGAAGTAGGCAAAAATTAAATTGGCGATGACACCAGCACTAATGACGATCGCTCGATCGAGAACTGGCCGATTGCGCAGTAGATTGGGGTCATCTGGAGCAATTTCGCTCTCCGGATCGTCATCGGGAAAACCGACAAAGCCACCGAGGGGTAAAGCCCGTAGGGCATATTCGGTCTGTTCGCCTTGATATTTGAAGAGGATAGGACCAAACCCGATCGAAAACTTGTTGGCATAGATTCCTTGGAGTCTGGCCGCTAAGAAGTGACCTAATTCATGAACGAAAATGAGAACCGCCAAAACAGCGATCGCGGCCAGTATGGACATGGGCTAGTGATGATGTTGTCTACGCCCTCTATTCTAGCGGAGTTGCCCCCTTAGAAATGGAGCTAGCTCTGCTCTAGTAAGACAAAGCCACTATCTTGGCTGATCGCTTGCCAGTACTGCTGGGCAAACAAGCGCATCAAGATCACACTTAGTCCGGCGAATTTTTGCAAATGCTGGGACTCCGACCAGATCGATCGAAACTCCCGTACTTGCCAGCCATAGGGCTGAAAAAATTGGGCGCCAGCAGTGGGGGCAAAGAGAAAGGTCGGTTGGCCATCGGCAAAGTATTGATCAAAAATCTGCTGATCCGGATTTTGGCAGGACTGCTGTAACAGAAATGGTGAGGCCAAGTCCAACAGCCACCAACGGAGGTGAGATTGTTGCTGTAAGTCTTTGGCTAGTGCTGCCACCTGCGGTTCGGTCAGATAAGCTAAAAGTCCTTCAGTGATTACGAGTACGGGCTGGTGAGCTGCGTTGATTTCGGTTAAAAGTTGGTGGCGTAGTTGAAAATCAGTGAGATCTAGTTTGATGCGATCGATCTCACAAACTGGTTGAAATTCTTGTAGTTTTTGCTCTTTGTAAGTCAAGATATCCGGCAAATCTACCTCAATCCAGCGCAAGGTCACGGGTAAAGCCAAGCGGTAGGGACGAGTATCTAGTCCAGCACCTAAATTAAGCACTGTGCCCACTGTCTCGGTAGCCAGTAACTGGAGGAGTATTCGATCGATCGCCTGGGTGCGAATAGCCAAGGCATTCACGCCCCGCTGTGTTTCACCCAGCACGGCCACCATCATTTCCCCCTGGCTACCGGCTAACAACCGGGCAAAAGGATCTTGGAATAGAGTATTAGAGCTTTCGCTGGCTAAGGCTCGGTACATCGCTACCAGGTGGGCTGTTTCGGAAATATCTCTCATGAAGGAACATGACTGGCGTAATCATTCCATTTGTTTCCCAGTTTAGGCTAAGTCGATCGGCCTGGTCAGCTCTCACCCAGAATTCATCCCGGCTGCTCGATCCACCACCGAATCTCTGCTAGGCACCTAAAAGTCGGCGCATATTACAATCCCAGCCAACCTTTTAAAGACTTTTCTAGCCGTTCTGCATCCACCTCAGCTAACTTACCAATCACCTTTATCACCAAACTCCCATGTACTGTATACACACCTCGCTTTACTGCCGTAGATACGTTTAGCCCTGCTGCCGACCATTCAGAAAGCGCGAATTCACCTTCAATTAACGATCCCACTTTGCTTGTCAATGGCGTGATCAGAATATCTTGAGAAGGATGTGGTGCGCTTA
>JAYUSR010000046.1:0-2439 GCA_043755575.1 Synechococcales cyanobacterium | reverse complement strand
ACTTTTTCGGCTGGGGTCATGACTTTACTCCGCAAAAATGGCTGCAACTACCATTATACAAGGCTTGATTTTTCTACCAAAAAGGATGACATGCTCCCACGACAACTCTTTGATTTGGTGCTGCTCGACATTGGTTTACCAGGCATGGGTGGATTAGAAACCTGTCGTCAACTCCAGCGGAATTATCCTCAGTTGCCGATTTTAGTCCTCACTTCCCACAGTGAAAAATTGCTAATTGCCCGCTTAGTGACAGCCGGAGCACAGGGCTATTGCTTGAAGGGCGTCGCGGCTGAAGTACTCATTCTAGCCATGCGCTCGGTGATTGCTGGAGCTTCTTGGTGGGATGCCACTGCCGAAATTCACACTCTGTTTCAAAATAACTCGATAGTAGATCGATTCTCCAAAGGAGAGGCTTTGCCAGCGACGGCAACGATAAATAGCTTAACCCAGCGAGAGCTGGAAATTCTCACTCTGCTTGCGACATTCAAAACCGATCGAGAGATTGCTGAGATACTCTACATTACCCCAGGCACTGTGCGGGTTCATGTTCACACTATTCTACATAAATTGAGCGTTAGCGATCGCAAACAAGCAGTTATGGTCGCCATCCAAAATAATCTCTTGGATCTGCCCCAATCGTAATATTTAGATCTTCGCTCGACTCCCGATTAGAGGGCATTGAATAGTCCATCTCTACACATTGATAGAGACTATCAGCAGAATATCTGGGCTAAAAATCTGTCTGTTGATTGATTCGTTTATTAGGTAGTCCCCAGTATAACTAAGTAGTGCCCATCACATCAGAGATTTAATATCATGAAATTTAATACTAAGACCGTTGTTGCTAACCTGCAACAACACCTCGCCAGATTTGTGAGCGGACTATTGCTGCTGGCTTTAGTTTGGCAAGGTGTTGTTTCGGGTGTCGATTCAGCGATGGCATCTCCTATATTGGCCACCAGTACTGACAGTATTTCTAAGCAAGTAACCGGTAAAGCGGAAGAAATGAAGGGTTCGGCCACGAGATCGATCGGGAAAGCCCAGTCTGCCATGGAGAACAAAAAAGGTGCGGCCAAAATGAAAGTCAAAGACGATTTGACTGAGACAAAGATTGCCGTGGACAAGAATACCGCTAGAGCTGGAAATGCTGTAGACAAAGCTGGGGAAGCCGTCAAAGATTTCTTTGGCAAATAAAAAAGCCAGATTAAATAGATTAAATTCGTAGCAGGATCTGAAAAAATGAACTTTATTTGGTTCGCTTTGATTGGTTTATGTGCTGGTTGGCTAGCGGGTCAACTAGTCAAGGGCAGTGGCTTTGGCCTCGTGGGAGACATCGTTGTTGGGGTAGTTGGCTCACTATTGGGCGGCTATTTGTTCAGTACTTTTGGTGTCGCTTCTGGTAGTGGAATGCTAGGCAGCTTGATTGTAGCTACGGTTGGCGCTATCGTTCTGCTATTTGGGTTGCGACTAATTAAGTCAGCTTAACTTAGTAAAAATAACTTTTGGGAGAAACTATGCGTACTATCAATATTGGTTTGACAGATCAGCAACGGCAGGGTGTGATCAACTTACTCAACCGCGATCTAGCTGACAACTATTTGTTGTTAGTGAAAACCAAAAAATTTCACTGGGATATAGTTGGGCCACAGTTTCTGACTCTTCATAAACTTTGGGAAGAGCACTACAATATTCTCACGGCCAACATTGATGCTTGTGCCGAACGGATTCGGACTCTTGGTGGTTATCCAATTGGTACCATGCAAGGTTTTCTGGAACTGGCATCCCTCAGTGAGCATCCTGGCAATGTCCCGATGGCTACTGGGATGGTAGATATTCTGCTCGAAAACCATGAACAAGTCATTCGCAATATGCGTGATCACATTGACCTCTGTAGTGAAAATTTTCATGACCAGGGTACAGCAGATTTTCTGACTGGGTTAATGGAACAACACGAACAAATAGCCTGGATACTCCGATCATTTATTGAAGGAGAGGCCGTGTTCGCTAGTGGTTCTCGATCCAATCTTACCAATCAGTCTACAGTCGGTGTTTGATCACCTCACTGTTTACGTCCAATAATCTACATCTAATCGTTTAAGGAATTTTCACCATGTCTGAACAAGCTCCAGCTATTCGCGTTACCGCTCCGGCTACAAAATGTACGATATCGGCGATCTTCGAGGAAGAGCGCCAAATTGATGGCGTAGTGCGGCGCTTGATCGATCGAGGTATTTCCAAAGATGAGATATCGGTAATGGGACGCAATTTTCAATCTGAAACTCGGATTACTGGATTTATCTCTAAGCGCGATGTGATCCTGGGTGGACTGCGTAGTGGAGCTATTTTTGGTTCCCTGTTTGGGTCTTTCTTGAGCTTACTGACTGGTGTTGGTGTCTTACTAGTACCTTTTGTCGGCCCAGTAGTAGCCGCAGGGCCAAT
>JAYUSR010000045.1:0-24002 GCA_043755575.1 Synechococcales cyanobacterium | reverse complement strand
CCGATGCCGGGTTCGATCAAAGGTTTCTGAATGGGATGATTCCTCATCATCAAGGTGCTGTGACTATGGGGCAAGATTTATTGCAAAAATCCAAACGCCCCCAGATGAGAAAACTTGCTCAAAATATCATTACGTCTCAACAGTCGGAAATCAATCTGATGACTAAATGGCGGCAAGAGTGGTATGGGAATAAAAAATAGTTGCCTGGAATTCATCTAATCTGAGATGTTTGTAGAATAAAGCTTGCAGCTTAATATTCTAATCATTAAGCAATGAAAAAATATGGAAGAGCTTAGTCTAAAACTCCAGGGAATGAGTTGTGTTTCCTGCGCTAACAACATTGAGCGTGCAATTCTTCATGTGCCAGGGGTAGTAAACTGCAATGTCAATTTTGGTACCGATCAAGCAACTGTCCGCTACGATACTCAGCAAACTAATAGCAACATCATCTGTCAGGCTGTTGCCAACGTTGGCTATGAAGCACAAATCATCCCGTCAGATCTCACCGCCGGCGACAATACCGAAACTAAAACAGAAAAACTCCAAGCACGAAATCTTCAGCGCCGAGTCCTAGTCGGGGTAATTTTTAGCTCCCTACTATTGATGGGCACCCTGAGCCATTTCCATCTCAAACTGCCAACTTTCTTATCTGGGCTAGAAAGCCCCTGGGTACAGTTAGTACTAGCAGCGCCTGTGCAGTTTTGGGTGGGTAAGGAATTCCACCAATCAGCATGGAAGGCATTTCGCCACCGGACAGCTGATATGAATACCCTGATTTCACTCGGTACGAATATCGCTTTTTTCTATTCATTTTGGGTTACGATCGATCCCAGCTATTTCACAGCCCAAGGATTATCTGCCGAGGTTTATTATGAAGCGGCGGCGATGATTTTGACATTGACGCTATTGGGGCGGTGGTTAGAAAATCGGGCGAAGGGTGCCACCTCGACGGCTATTCGCGCATTGATGGGTTTGCAAGCAAAAACGGCACGGGTGATCCGTGATGGTGGGGAAATTGACATCCTGATCGATCAAGTGGCGATCGATGACATTGTAATAGTGCGCCCCGGTGAAAAAATCCCAGTCGATGGTGAAGTTGTATCAGGATTCTCCACTATCGATGAATCAATGATCACTGGCGAAAGTTTTCCCGTCACTAAACAAGTCGGTGATGAAGTAGTCGGCGCGACTCTCAATAAGATGGGCAGCTTGCAGTTTCGGGCGACTAAAATCGGCAAAGATACCGCTCTTGCACAGATCGTCAAATTAGTACAGCAAGCCCAAAATTCTAAAGCTCCTATCCAAAAGCTAGCCGATAGTATCACGGGCTGGTTTGTGCCAGCGATTATTGCCGTTGCGATTACCACCTTTATAGTTTGGTTTCTAGTAATCGGCAATTTTACGCTATCGATCGTAGCGATGGTCAGTGTTTTGATTATCGCTTGTCCCTGTGCTTTGGGCTTGGCCACTCCCACCTCGGTCACTGTCGGTATTGGCAAAGGAGCCGAAAATGGCATTTTGATTAAAGGCGCAGAAAGTCTAGAACTTGCCCGCAAAATTCAGATGATCATACTAGACAAAACTGGTACGATCACTCAGGGCAAGCCGGTAGTAACGGATACTTCCTCGTTGCTGGATCTTATTCCTACCAGCCCTCATGTTTTAAGTTCTCTGATTTTATGGCGATCGATTGGTGCCTTAGAAAGCAACTCCGAACATCCCCTAGCTGAAGCACTACTTCAATACGCTCGCGAGCAAAGTAAAAACTCGCAGCTACCGACTGTTGAACAATTTGAAGCGATCGCTGGCAGTGGTGTCAAAGGTATCATCGAAGGTCAACAGGTGTGGATTGGTACCCAACGTTGGTTCGATGAAATGGGCGTAAATTCATTCCCATTCCAAACGCAGAAAAAAAACTGGGAAGATGCCGGGAAAACTGTGGTTTTCGTGGCAATTGAGGGCTATTTGCAAGCAGCGATCGCGGTAGCCGATACTGTCAAACCTACCTCTGGTCAAGCAATTCAAACCTTACAGAAGATGGGCATAGAAGTAGTGATGTTGACTGGCGATAATCAGCGTACTGCTCAAGCAATCGCCGATCGGGTGGGGATTAAGCGTGTCCTAGCCGAAGTTCGCCCCGACCAAAAAGCCCAGACTATTCGTACTTTACAAACCCAATCGAAAAAAGTTATCTCAATGGTCGGAGATGGTATTAATGATGCTCCAGCTCTCGCCCAGGCTGATGTAGGGATGGCGATCGGTACGGGTACCGATGTAGCAATTGCCGCTTCTGATATCACGCTGATCTCTGGGGATCTACAGGGCATCGTTACTGCCATTCGGCTTAGTCGAGCGACGATGCAAAATATTCAGCAGAATCTCTTTTGGGCGCTGGCCTATAATGTAGTGGGAATTCCGGTCGCTGCCGGAATTCTTTTTCCCCTGACCGGCTGGTTACTCAATCCAGCGATTGCTGGAGCAGCTATGGCTTTTAGTTCGATTTCGGTGGTACTTAATGCTCTGAGATTAAAGGGGTTAAAACTATGAAACTTGCGGCAGTTTTCGTCGGAGCAATGATTTTAATTGTTCCAATGGGCGGAGTCTCTCCCATGCAAATGTCGCCCTCTGCCACCAACCGCTCGTTTCGACAGATCGAACAGCCTTGGCCGATTAAAGTAGGTGTAGTTCTTGGTGGACTGACGCTAGTAGGTGCCGAGCTGTGGTGGTTTTTAGGACGAAAACAGCAGAAGCAACAAGCTATCCAAAATAATGGAGTACAAGAAGTACTGATTACAGTTGATGGTGGTTATCGTCCTGATCGAATCATTGTTGCTGTCAATCAGCCTGTACAGTTGTCATTCGATCGCCTAGACAACAATTCCTGTCTGGACGAAGTATTAATTCCCGATTTCGGGATTAGCACCCGTTTACCCATAGGGCAAACAACAACTGTGGAATTCACCCCAATCAAGGCAGGCGAATACGCTTTTACTTGTGGAATGAGGATGTTTCGTGGCGTTATTGAAGTGAAATGAAATAAGTGAATTATATTGTTAGTAGCTAGATAAAATTCGTTTAACCAGAGTAAATCCAGCCCCAGAAAGTTTGAATTAATAGCCAAGAATTCAGTCCTACAATGATGGTTGCCACCATGCAAGCCAGAATTTTGAGCCAGAGAGGATTAACAAATTCTCCCATCAATCGTCGATCGCTGGTAAACATAATGAGAGGAATCACTGCAAAAGAAAGTTGTAAACTCAGCACCACTTGGCTCAAAATCAACAAATTAGTCGTACTGCCCTCACCCAAAAAGACAATAGTAAGTAGTGCTGGTACGATCGCGACTAAGCGCGTTAACAATCTACGCAACCAGGGCTTCAGCCGAATTTGTAAAAATCCTTCCATCACAATTTGTCCGGCCATTGTCGCCGTAAGCGTGGAGTTTTGCCCAGAGGCTAGCAGCGCAATGGCAAAGATTGCACTGGCTGGTGCAACACCAAGTAGCGGCGATAATAGCTTGTAAGCATCTTGAATTTCAGCAACGTCTTGATGTCCAGAGAAGTGAAAGCTAGCTGCTGCTAAAATCAAAATTGCTGAATTGATGAATAAGGCAATAGATAAGGCAACTGTAGAGTCGATCGTCCCAAAAGTAATAGCCTCGCGCTTTTTCGTTGGGGTATCTTGCCAAGCACGAGTTTGAACGATCGAAGAATGAAGATATAGGTTGTGTGGCATCACTGTGGCACCAAGAATGCCGATCGCAATATACAGCGCTTGGGGATCTCGCACCACAACTGTTTGTGGTATGTATCCTTGTAAAACACTGCCCAAGTCGGGGCGAGAAAAGATTAATTCAGCAATAAAGCAGCCGCCAATAACCATAATAATGGTAATTACTAATGCTTCAATGTAGCGAAAGCCTCTGCTTTGCAAAAATAGCACAACGAAAACATCCAAGGCTGTGATACATACCCCCACTGCTAGTGGAATATTAAAGAGGAGCTGGAGAGCAATCGCACTGCCGACTAGTTCGGCTAAATCGCAAGCCGAAATTGCAATCTCGCACAATACCCACAAACAGAAGCTAACTCGGGGATCAAAGTTATCACGACAGGATTGAGCTAAATCTCGACCGGTGGCAATTCCTAATTTGACACAGAGTGCTTGTAACAAAATTGCCATCAGGTTAGAAAGCAAAATCACACTCAAAAGGCTATATCCAAATTTAGCACCCCCTGCGAGATCGGTTGCCCAGTTGCCTGGGTCCATGTAGCCTACCGAAACTAAGTATCCTGGCCCAGAGTAGGCGAGCATCTTTCGCCAAAAGCCACCGCGATCAGGTACTGGAATTGTCCGGTGAACCTCCGGCAGCGAAGGAGATTTGCTAGTTTCGAGAGTTTGCATTAGCCATCTCATAATTATCTCATTATTCTTAAGTTATCATATGATTTACTATTTGTGATACAGCATTTATACTCACAAACGATTACTTTAAGACTCTAGTGGCATTGAAAATTGCAGCTAACGCCACACCCACATCAGCAAAAACAGCTTCCCACATCGTGGCTAATCCCAACAAACCCAGTCCAATGAAGATAACTTTAATAGTTAAAGCGAAGATAATATTTTGCATCACGATCACATGAGTTTTCTTGCCCACCTGAATTGCTTCAGCGACTTTGGAGGGGTGATCTGTCATCAATACTACGTCAGCAGTTTCAATTGCCGCATCCGAACCTAATCCACCCATGGCAATCCCGACATCCGCTCTCGCAATTACAGGCGCATCATTAATGCCATCCCCAACAAAGGCAACTTTACCTTTTTTGTGAAATTCTGCGAGAAGTTTTTCAATTGCCGTCACCTTATCTTCTGGCAATAACTCCGCCGCAAAAGTATCGACACCCAAGGTTTTCGCGATCCGTGCTGCTACAGCTTGTGAATCCCCCGTTAGCATCATAATCCGCTCGACACCTGCGGTTTTGAGATCGCGGATCGCCTGAACTGCATCTTCTTTGATCTCATCAGCAATAATCATATATCCAGCATAGATCTGATCGACTGCCAGATGTACTATCGTACCTTCGACGTTACAAGTATCGTGAGTGATATTTTCGCAGTGCATCAATCGATCGTTACCCACCAGCACTAGCTTTCCCTCAATTGTTGCCTGAATCCCGTGAGCGGCAATTTCAGTGTAATTCGAGATTGTAGATTCATCAATCGATCGATCGTAAGCTACTCGAATTGATTTAGCGATCGGATGATTAGAATTCGCCTCTGCTATCGCCGCTATCCGTAATAACTCTGTGGCTTGAAATCCACTATGTGGGACAATTTCAGTAACTTTAAATACGCCTTTAGTTAGCGTCCCTGTCTTATCAAAAGCGATTGCTTTAACTCCGGCTAAAGTATCGAGGAAAGTCGATCCTTTCACTAAAATTCCGCGTTTAGCGGCTCCACCAATGCCCCCAAAATAACCTAGGGGAATACTAATAACCAGTCCACAAGGACAGGAAATGACTAATAGCACCAAAGCTCGATATACCCATTCGGCATGAGTTGCACCGGGGATAAGCAGCGGTGGAATCAATGCCACTAACAATGATGAAATCACTACAATTGGTGTATAACGACGGGCAAATTTAGTAATAAATTTCTCAGTTTCGGCTTTCTTAGCACTCGCATTCTCTACCAAATCAAGAATTCGGGCGATCGATGATTCCCCAAATAGTCTAGTAACAGTGACAGTTAATAACCCAGTTTGATTAATCGTTCCGGCTAATACAGTTTCACCGACATTCACTGTGCGCGGCACTGATTCGCCCGTTAATGCCGATGTATCGACTTGAGACTTACCTTCGATAATTTGACCATCGAGGGGCACTTTTTCCCCTGGCTTGATCATGATCGTGTCGCCTACTTTTACCCTTTCTGGTGAAACAACCTCAATCCCATTCGCTGTTTTGAGATTGGCGGTATCAGGACGAATTTCCAGCAGCGAAGAAATCGATCGCCGCGACCTACTGACCGCTGTTTCCTGAAATAACTCACCGATTTTGAAGAATAACATTACGCCCACAGCTTCGGGCAGCTTGTGAATCGCGATCGCCCCGACAGTGGCGATCGTCATGAGGAAGTTTTCATCAAATACTTGTCCGCGTAAAATATTCCGTCCAGCGGTAGTTAATACTGTCCAACCACTCAATAGATAAGCTGGAATAAGTACTAAATATTCTCCGATTGCAAAGGGCGTGTCATGTAACTGTTTCTCAAATACAGAGCCGCAGGCGAACAGTGCAATTACAACTCCAACTAATAGCCCTTCGCGCCACAAGCTAAACTCGCCCTCACCATGATCATGACCACTATCATCACCTTCATGAGCGTGCTGACTATAATCGTGATTACTGTGTTTAGCCGGAAGTTGCTGGTCGCCAATGGTGTAACCCAACGCCGTGACTCGCTGTTGAATATCGGCTTCACTCACTTGTTCGGGGTCATAAGTAACAATTAGCCGCCCAGCTGCTACTACTACAGATATTTCAGTCACCCCTGCTAGCTTTTCTACAGCACCTTCAATCTTGATGGCGCAGCTGGTGCAGTCCATCCCACCAACTTGCATCCGCTGGGTTTTAAGCGTAGGTAATTGAGTCATATGTTTTGTGGCGAGTGCCGGACTAGATATCTCAAATTGTAGACCGAAATCACAATACCTGAAAGTATATTCATGTGTATAATGATTCTCATTCTTGCAGCTATAATTAGAGGAGAGCTAATCTTCATCCAACAAATACTTTTCATGACCGAGCAGGAATATTCAAACAAATCGGTCGAGGATACTCAGGCACCCAGTTGTGACGATCGATTAGTGCATTTAGATAATGTCCGTCAACTGCAACTAGAAATTCTGCCAATGGCCGAAGCCCAACGCCGGGCAGAAATATTCAATGTCTTGGCAGATCCCAATCGGCTGCGGTTGCTGTCTGCACTGGCGATCCAAGAACTGTGCGTTTGTGATCTGGCAGCAGGCTTGAAAATGGGTGAATCGGCGGTATCTCACCAGCTGCGAGTGTTGCGATCAATGCGAATGGTCAATTATCGTAAAGAAGGGCGGAACGTCTACTATAGTCTGGCAGATAGCCAGGTAATCGAGTTATACTTATCAATTGGATTGAATTTTGATAGCAGCACTCCGAAGACTACCACCTAATGTTTGGCTAATTGGTGTAATTAGCTTACTAAATGATACAGCCAGCGATATGCTGTATCCGCTGATCCCCCTGTATCTATCCTCGGTTTTAATGTCTGGGCCGAAAGCTTTGGGGCTAATTGAAGGAATTGCCGAAGCTACAAGTAGTGTTTTGAAGCTGGTATCGGGAGTGTTGATCGATAGAACCAACCACATCAAGCCTTGGATCGTCTGGGGCTATGGCTTGGCAGGGTTTAGCCGTCCGCTGATAGCGATCGCTACTAGCTGGGTAGGTGTGTTAGGGATTAGAATGCTCGACAGGGTTGGTAAAGGCTTGCGCAGTTCGCCCCGTGACGCGCTCCTAGCCGCTAGCGTGCCCCCAGAGCGGCGGGGTTTGGCATTTGGTTTGCATCGATCGATGGACAATGCTGGTGCGGTGTTGGGGCCAGTTTTAGCCGCTGTACTGCTAGGTTATGGATTCAACGTTCGAGATTTATTCTTCATTTCGATTATTCCCGCTATCCTGTGTTTAGCGATGTCATTACTGATTCGAGAACCGAAAAATGCGCTGGCGGAGGTGCATCGAGGTAAGTTTAGCTGGAATTTTCAGCAATTACCAACTAATTTCCAACGCTATCTTTTAGCTGTAGTGATATTTAATCTAGGCAACTCATCCAATATGTTTTTGCTACTCCGAGCAAGAGAATTGGGCTTGCCAGAATCTCAAGTACCGTTAGCCTGGGCGACTATTTCGGCAATTGCCATGATATTTGGTACGCCATTATCCGCATTATCCGACAGGTTTGGACGTATTCGTTCGATCGCATTTGGCTGGTTAGCCTATGGATTATTTTATTTATGCCTAGGATTTCTATCACCGGGAAATCCAGTCCTACTGTTTGGCTTGTTTGCCTTCTACGGTCTATTTTTGGCAGCTACGGAAGGAGTAGAAAAGGCATTAGTAGCCGATTTAGCCCCACCCGCAATGGTGGGGACTGCTTATGGCTGGTTTAATCTGGCTAGTGGAATTATGCTGCTACCTGCTTCGATCGTGTTTGGCTGGTTCTATGAAAATGCTGGAGCTACCACTGCTTTTGAATTTTCAGCAGCTTGTGCGTTGATATCAATTATTTTGCTGCTCAGAGTTAAGCAAAAAGTTAATTAGCTTTTTGATTTTTATCAGCCCGCCTAATTATCACTAAAAAATTCAGCTTTCGATCGCCAACTATAGAATAGATAACCGATTTCCATTATTCCCCCCAGACTCATCCCAATGGCCGCAGCGATGGCTCCATTTTGCCCGAATTTTACACCCAAATATGCTGTGCCTAACATCACTATTGCTCCCACCCAAGCCGCTTGATTTACACCCCAAGTACGTCCTTCACTAACTAAAAAACCTTGGATGGCATTTTGTACCGACACAAATAGTGGCATCACGGCACAGATTAATAACACCGGACGCACTCGCGAAATTAGTTCTTGATCATCACCGATAAACCAACCGATCGCATCTTCACTCAGCGGGGTTCCACTAACTAATAATAAAATTAACGAGCATACCATTCCAACAGTAATCGCAAATGTAATTAATAATTGATCGGGCATTAACTTCCGATTGCGAATAATAATCTGTTGTACCATGCGCGTTGAATTAGCGATCACTAATACTAAACCCCAAGCAGCAGGCCAAGCCGCCAAAGCGATCTCCCCATCGTTCGCTCGTGCCACAACGCCAACTAGAGCGGCTCTTGCTCCCCATACCAGCATCATTGTTCCGCCCAAAGGGGCGTAAAATTTCCACACTCCTGCTAAATCTTGAGGTAATTCTGGTACCGATATTACCTCTGGTAATTTGGTGGCTCCTAACTTGCGAGCCAGATAGGTGACCGTTATTGCTTCAGCAATTACGCCCCAAACTAGACTCATCCCGGCAACGACAGCACCGTTAGTTTTGAGCATAAATCCGCCAGCGAGAGTTATCCCTACAGCTAACAGTCGCACAATACCGGCTTGAGCGACGGCATAGCTTTGCCCGCTGTGAATTAATAAGCCTTGAAAAAATCTGCGCCAACCGATCGCCAATGGCCACAGAATAACGATTGTCACCACCGATCGCACCGTATTACTCAAATTAGGCGAAACCCCCAACCACCCTTCGCCCACAATGGCAAACACTGCCGGTATCGTTGCCAGAGCTAGTAATAAGCTCATTGCTCCACTAGCAATCAAAGCGAATTTCCATAGTGCCTGACGAGATGAGCGAGTGGGAGCAAGGGCATTGCTGGCATGGAGCAACATGATAATGGGACTTTCACAGAAAACAGCGATCGCCTTGGCAACACCGACGGCGGCAATATTAGTTCTGGGGTCTGGTAAATGAGCGAGGGTCGTAGTGGTTAAAGGATCGCCCAGTGCCATCGTCACATCAGACAAAGATAAGGGGAGGAATTGCTGCCAGAGCTGAACTAATTGGCGATTACGAGACATTAAAATTTAGCGCTAAGAGGGCAATATGATCTAGCCGATGGCTAAGCTAATAATTATGAATTAGTTGTAGTAACTTTAATTGGAGCCAACGCCCGCACTTCTTCCTCCAGCTGTTGCTTAGAAAATAACTCGATCTGGTTAGCCATCAGCCAGTCTTGATTATAAATTGTTTCTAGATAACGATCGCCGCGATCGGGGTTTAACATTAAAATTGACAAGTGACGGTTGGAATTGGCCTGAGCATAGGCCAATCCACCGGCTAGAATTGCTCCAGTAGACGCACCTAGTAATAGACCTTCGCATTGGGCAATTTGATGACAAAAAGAAAAGGCCATTCGATCGCTCACTACGTAGGCAACATCGAGTAAGCTCGGATTGAAATTAGGTGGAATAAAAGATAAACCCAATCCCGTCATTTTGTAGGGAGACCTCGGAGTTCCAAATACGGCTGAACCGGCTACATCGACACCGATAATTTTAGTATCAGGATAACGCTGTTTGAAGTAGCGACTAATTCCGGCTATTTGCCCTGCTGTACTCACGCCAATCACGATCGCGTCAGGCGCACCATTAAAAGCTGATTCAATCTCGCGAGCCGTATAAATCTCATGGGCATCGGGGTTGCAAGGGTTGAGGTGTTGACAGGGATACCAAGCCCCAGGAATACTAGCAGCCAAAGCTTTTGCTTTTTCCATGCGGGCTACTTGCATCGAACCATTACTATCCGCCGCACTGAGGGGCACTTCGACTAATTCTGCTCCATGAGCAGACAGCATCCGCCGCATGGTAGAGCTAGTTTTGGCATCGATCACAATTTTTACCTGATAGCCGCGCACTGCTCCGACCATAGCCAACGCAATGCCAAAATTACCAGAACTAGATTCCACGATCATACCGCCTGGTTGCAGTAATCCGGCTGCTTCCGCTTGATTCACTAAACAGACTGCATTTTTCTCTTTAATGCTGCCACCTGGATTGCAAGATTCGAGTTTCAGATAAAGATTGTGCTGTTGACACTGGGGGCTGACTCGATTGAGCTTAACGATCGGTACTGAACCAATTGTTTGCGTGAAATCTTGGGCAATGCGCGGCCGTGAAGGAGCCGCGATTTTTTTAACCGGCGACCGAGTTGGTATGAGGGTCATTTTTCTAGGGTGCTTGCTGTATTCGTATAGCTATCGTAGGCACCAATAGTAAAACCTCAATGAAAGCCGACAGCTAAAAGAATTGCTAAAAAAGGCTATTTAGCGAGAGGTAGTTTCACTATAAAACTGATGCCCACGCCGAGTTTGCTTTGCACCTCGATCGAACCGAAGACCTATCAAGCCGTTACATTCGGCATAGGTTAGGATTTTACATAGTAACTCTAACCAGGGACTAACCCCTTCCAATCGATGGAAATTACAATTCAGTTGGATTCTCAACACGCTGCTCAGCTTGAATACATTCAGCAGCATTACCATCTAGATACCGCAGCTCTAATTGCATTGACGATCGAACGCGAGTATCAACAACTTCAGACTACTGATGAGTTAGCTTTAAATCCACTTAGCGGCAGCTCGTTTGTTGGCTGCTTCCAAAGCTCTCCTGATCTGGCAACTAATTCTAAATCTATTTTTAATGAAATCATGGCAGAGAAGTTTCCCTCTTCAGAATCTCCAGCTTCGTGATTATTGCTGATACTGGTTTTTTTGTTGCTCTGGGTAATCGCTCAGATTCTTTACATTCCCAAGCTATCAAAATAAGTTGGATAAATCAGGACTATTTTGATAAACCTAGATTTTTTCTAATTTCGGACATTTCTCTGTGATTTTTCATATCTTTTTGAAAAGAACGATCCGACTCTTCGGCGTTATTTTGAGCTTCTCGCGCGTACTGCTGCATTAGTCTTTCTTCTTTTTGTGCAGGAGTTAAATTCCCGACATACTCAATTTTAGAGCCAACATAGAAAGAAATTAGGCAAATAACGATAACGTAGTGTCTTTTAGTAGCTTTCATGGATTTGTTTAGATAGTGATATTTAAATATACTGGCTCGACTGATGTTCCAATTCTCGATCGACCCGAAAGCCGATCACTACTTACTTATTCTGAGCTAATTGAGCATATCCGGAGATTTCAATCTTTAATCGATCCGAAGACTGATCGCTACATCATCCGGATTTCACTTTGAAGCTACGTATAGAGTAATATCAAGCGAACGCCATCATGAAAACTTTAATTGCTTCTCTAGTATTAGTTTCTTTCGTTGCTCTACCAGCGCAAGCTCAATCTGAAGTCTGGTTTGAATCTTGCCCAAAATTTCAGGGCGGCGTAACAACTCAGTCAATCAATAGTATCATTGCAAGTTTTGACCAAATTGCTCAGTCGTCACTTGCGCAAGCGTCTCAATACAACGAATGGTCAAGTGAATACCGGTTCAAAGCAACTACATATTCACCAACACTGAAAATGGAATTATTGGCCGAAGCTAGTAAGTACGCAAAATCCGCGAGAGAAATGCAAAATATTGCGATATCGTCATATAAACATAAACATATACTCATCAAGAAATGGTCAAAGCTAGGCTGCAAATAGGTATTATTCCAATCCTTGATCGATCCGAAGATTAATCGCTACCCGGATTAAGTTTGGATCAGCTTTAATGTAGATATAAACCTAAACAACTAAGGTAAATTAAATGGCTACTTTCATAGTAATAACTTCTTTTGTTCTCTCACCTTTTCTAATTATGATCCCTATTCTTCTTGATCCTAACTACGAGGAGAAAAAAGCAAAAAACAAGAAATTAGAAGAAAGACAAAGAAAAGCAGAAAGAGAAAGCAGGGAGATAAGAAAAGAAGAAGAACGACTTAGAGAAGAAGCTCGCCAAGACCGCATAGACCGTAAGTACGGATATGGCAAATACAACAAATTCAAAGCTCAAGCAACCAAAAACGTTAAAGGCGGCAACTAATGTTTCAATCTTCGATCGACCCGAAAGCCGATCGCTACGACCAAAATCGTAAAAGCTATGCAGTTAATGAGTTTGTCCCAATTTTTGATCGATGTTGATTGGAGCAGGTTTATTTTTTACCCATCGTGCTAGCGGCCAAAGCCATACAGCTGGAGTCTATCAATTTCGGCAGGATTAGTCCTAAGTAAGTAGCTATAGAAATATCTTAAATTTATTAATGCTGTTGCGATTATTGCGAATAATCGGTTAAAATTTAACCAATCCCCCAATATTGGATTACCAACAGTTAAATTATGGGCAACCTCAATCACCCTGCCTACATCCCTAGTGAAGACGACACCAAACTCTCCCAAGAGAGCAGCCGCATCTTGACAACCTATCTCAGTCCCAGCGTTTACCAGATTGAGATTATCGAAGCAGACGGCAATAAACATTCAGCGACTATTCCTGCTGCTGCCTACCGCTTACTCGTCGATGCCTTAACCCAAATGGCTCAGGGTAATGCCGTCAGCCTGATTCCGATTCATGCCGAACTCACTACTCAAGAAGCCGCCGATCTGCTCAATGTCTCTCGACCATACTTAATCAAACAAATCGAACTAGGTGAAATCCCTCATCACAAAATCGGTAAACACCGCCGGATTAATTTCAACGATCTGATGGTTTACAAAGACCGGATCGATCTAGCTACAGCGCAAGGGTTAGATGAAATGGTGGCAATTTCTCAAGAGCTAGGACTATACGACTGATGGCTGCTAATATCGCTGTAGTCTATGATGCTTGCGTTCTATATCCTGCACCCTTACGCGATTTGTTAGTGCAATTGGCGACAACCGGAATTTTTCGCGCCAAATGGACGGAGCTAATTCATGATGAGTGGACGCGAAATCTGTTAATCAAACGTCCTGACTTGAACGCTAACAGACTCGCACGGTTGAGAGTCTTGATAAATCAGAATGTCCCTGATGCTCTAGTTACAGATTTCGAGGATTTAATTCCTACTCTAGAGTTACCTGATCTTGATGATTGCCACGTTCTAGCTGCCGCCATTAGTGCAGACGCTAAAATTATCGTTACTTTTAACCTCAAGGATTTTCCAGATCTAATTCTTACCAAACATGGAATAGTCGCCCAACACCCAGATGTGTTCATTAGCGATCTCATTGAGCGATACCCTCAGCCAGTCTTACAAGCTGTTGACACTATTTTAGCTCGCCTGAAGAACCCACCCCAGACTTTCGAGAATCATCTAGCAACTTTAGCGAATCAGGGCTTGCTAGTTTCTGTTGCGATGCTCTGCGATCTTTGCAGCGAGAGCTAGTGCGATCATCATCGAAAGAGAGGTAATTTCACTATAAAACTGCTGCCCACCCCGAGTTTGCTCTGCACCTCGATCGAACTTACATAACGCATCTTTCTCTCCTGCTCCTATCCCTGTTGGGAATGAAGTTCTCTAACTTTCTCGATCGACAGTTCCGTATATCGAGCAATAGTTTCCAAAGGAACTTCATCTTTCAGCATTTTTAGTGCAATCTCCTTCTGCTTATCTTCTACCGCTATTTCTTTGATCGAACTGACATAACGCATCTGATTCTCCAGAATAAATATATTAGCTATTTCTGCCGGGACTGAAGCTCCTTGACTTTCTCGATCGATAGCCTAGGATATCGAGCAATAGTCTCCAAGGGAACTTAATCTTCTAGCATTTCCAATGCAACATCTTCTAAAGTTATTTTCTTGATCGAACTTACATAACGCATCTGTTTCTCCTGTTCATATTGGTCGATACTGAAGTTCTTTGACCTTATTGATCGGCAGTCCAGTGCATCGAGCAATTATTTCTACGGAAACTTGCTCTTTTAGCATTTTCAGTGCTACTTCTTCTAATGTGATTTCTTCGATCGAACTTACATAACGCATCTATTTACCTTGTGTCTACTTTTGCCGAGATTGCAGTGCTATAACTTGCTCGATCGACAGTTCCGTGTATCGAGCAATGGTTTCCAATGGAACTTGATCTTTCAGCATGTTCAGCGCCATCTTTATTCGAGTTTCTTCTATGGTGATTTCTTCGATCGAACTTACATAACGCATCTGTTTCTCCTGTTCATATTGCTCAAGTTCTACTTTAAATTCCCGCTTTAGCCCCTCCGGCAGCTCCATCATCCAATCCACAAACAGGAACAATTCCATTATATCCTGGCGTTCAAAACCCTGTTCATATAATCTACGAGTAAGCTGAAACTTCCATTCCTTCCGAAATTGAGGATCTTTCTGAGTTTCCTTGGTCTTCAGATGCGCCATCACGGCGATCGCAAACGGATTGCGACTAGCCTCCAACTCCAACCAGCGCGGCTCATAATCCAAAAGCTTCACCATCGGAAACCGGAACGTCACCTCACAGCCCCACAATTCATCCCGAAATGGCTCCGGTCTCCAGTTCGATCGAACATCGTCCAGAATCGCCAAACTCACGATCTTCTCATCATAGCAATCCCGGATGCGATAGTTGTAGGCACCAATGGTAAAACCTCAGTGAAAAGCAAACTGTCAGAATTAATCAAATTATCGGCTATTTAGAGAGTGGTAATTTCACTATAAAACTGCTGCCCACCCCGAGTTTGCTCTGCACCTCGATCGAACCATGATGCGATCGAACGATTTCTTGCACAATTGTTAGTCCTAGTCCGGCTCCGCCTTTTTGGCGAGTACGAGCCTGATTTACCCGATAAAATCTGTCAAAGATGCGGGCTTGATCCTGGGGGGCAATGCCCATCCCGGTATCTTGGACTTGAATAACCGCAAAGTTCTGAACCTGGGCTAGTGTCAATGTGACTGTGCCACCTGGTGCCGTGTGCTGCAAAGCATTCATTGCTAGGTTAGTAAGTAACCGATTAGCTTGGGAATAATGAATCTGTACCTGGATAGAATTAGCTGTTTGAATTACTGCCTGTAGGTTAATGCCTGATGATATTTTTAGGGTATTCAGGTTTTTCACCACATCAGTAACTACAATATGAAGCTGACAAGTTTCTGGGATAACATTATTACTATTCGCACCATCTAACCGTGACAGCATGAGTAAGTCTTCGGCTAATTGAATTAGGCGATCGGTTTGACGTTCTACTATATCAAGAGCCTCGGTGGCTTCTTCGATCGAATCAGGACATTGAGCAGCTTCTACGGTAGCCAAAATGGCTGCCAACGGAGTCCGCAACTCATGGGCAGCATCGGCAGTAAACTGCTGCATTTTTTCGTAGGAAGAATAAATTGGCTGTATGGCCTTGCCCGATAACCACCAGCTGATCAAGGCTATTAATAAAGTGATGGCCGGGAGAATAATTAACAACCGCAGTTGCAATTGGGCGGCTCGATCATCAAATTCTTGCATCGACCTGCCCACCTGCAACAATCCCCAAGGACGACCATTGCTCATCGTAATGGCTACTACGAAGCGATGGTAGTGAACTCCTGTCGCATCATAGAATGACATTTGAACATTATGATCCGATCGATGATGATCAGACAACGACATTGATCCATCAACAGCCATCGCATCATCACCAGTGGGCTGTTGGCCAGCCGTGGCAATTAATTTTTGAGCGGGGTCATAAAAACGTAGGTAATAAGCACCTTGCTTACTGATGCCTAAGATATGGCGATGCTGTGGTGCTGATGCGGTGTGATTGGACTGCGATATTACTGGGCATTTTTCATCCACCGTGCAGATATTCATCAATATCTCTTGTTTGATGCTCGGATCGACCACGCCGGGGATTTTTAGTTTTGGTTCCAAACTGTCATGCAGTGTTCCTGCCACCGAAGCTAACTCCTGATGGACTGCTGCCCAATAGCTTTGGTTGGCTGTTATGTAAACATAGCTACCCACGACACCCAATACAATTCCCATCCCGGTTGCGTACCAACCTGCTAATTTAAGACGAGTGCTCCGAAACAAGTGGAGGTTAATCATGAGCAATTAGTCGGTAACCAGTGCCATAGACACTTTCAATGGTTTCTTGACCGCCCAGTTCTATCAACTTTTTACGCAAGAGTTTAACCTGGGCTACTAATGCTTTATCGCCAAGGATTTGGCCATCTGACCACAATCGATCAATAATCTGCTGATGAGTAACCGTCAGATTTTTATTACTGATCAGGCATTCTAGTAGCTGAAATTCTTTCCATGTTAGGGCGATTTCGGAGTCTGGCGCTATTGTTAATGAAATTGACAATGATTGACAATTCAATAGTAGCTGTCCAGCCTGAAGTTTGGTGGTGACGGTTGTTGGGCTAATCCGACGCTGGATTGATCGAACCCTAGCTAATAATTCTTGCATCCGAAAGGGTTTGGGCAAGTAATCATCCGCACCAGCATCCAACCCAGTCACTCGATCGGGCAGCTCCCCTTTAGCTGTCAGCATTAATACGCGGGGCGGATCAAGGATGTTCACTGCTTTGTGACAGAGTTCAATGCCCGACCTACCAGGCAGCATCCAATCCAAAATAGCGATGTCATACCGAACAAAATTAGATTCTAAACATCCCCAAGCCTCGTCTCCGTCGGCTATCCAGTCCACGATATAATCTTCGCGGGTTAAAACTTTTTGGATAGCTTTTCCTAAGTCTGGTTCGTCTTCAACTAGTAATATCCTCATAAAGTAAAACCGAACTCAATAGAACATTATTGATAAGTGTAGTTATCGATCCGGGGAATCTCTCACTCAACATAGGGATCAGACAACTTCTGATGGAGTAGCAACTGGGATAGCTTTGGTTTTAAAACTCAACTTATCGCCAGCCACATCAACTGATATAGTGTCCCCTTCTTTAAAATCACCGCGTAAAATACCCTTAGCGATCGTAGTTTCTAGCTCCCGCTGAATCGCCCGTTTGATCGGACGCGCCCCATAGAGCGGGTCATAGCCGACATCAGCAATAAAGCCGATCGCTTTATCAGATAACGACAGTCCTACTTTGCGTTCGGCCAAGCGCTTGACCAATCTCTGGACTTGAATTTGAATGATGCCGCGCAGTTGGCTCTTCTGCAAACTATGGAAAATAATCGTGTCATCAATCCGGTTTAAGAACTCTGGCCGGAAGCTTTGACCCAATAATTCCATCACCTGTCCTTGCATTTCTTCGTAACGACTATCGTCGCCAGCTAGCTCCAGAATATACTGGGAACCAATGTTGCTAGTCATGATAATTACAGTATTTTTGAAGTCGATCGTCCGTCCCTGCGAATCGGTCACTCGGCCATCATCCAAGATTTGGAGCATGACGTTGAAAACATCGGCGTGAGCTTTTTCAATTTCATCGAACAGAATAATAGAGTAGGGACGGCGACGTACTACTTCGGTTAACTGACCGCCTTCTTCATAACCCACATAGCCGGGCGGCGCACCGATCAGTCGCGAAACGGCGTGTTTTTCCATATATTCGGACATGTCAATCCGAATCATGGCATCTTCGCTATCAAATAAATAGGAGGCCAAGGTTTTGGCTAACTCGGTTTTCCCCACGCCCGTAGGACCTAAAAAGATAAAGCTAGCGATCGGACGATTGGGATCAGCCAAACCAGCCCGTGAGCGCTGGATGGCTTCGGCCACGGCGGTCACGGCTTCTTCTTGACCAATCACCCGGCGGTGCAGTTCATCTTCCAGATGTAAGAGTTTTTCCCGTTCGCTTTCTACCAGCTTGGACAGGGGAATCCCAGTCCATTTGGAGATAATTTCGGCAATATCAGACTCGGTAACTTCTTCGCGCAATAGTGACTTGCCAGTTGTCTGGGAAGTAGTTAGGGTTTCTTCGGCGGTATCTAGTTGTTTGTGTAGCTCGGTCAGCTTGCCGTATTTTAGTTCAGCGGCCCGACTTAGATCGTAATCCCGCTCCGCTTGCTGGACTTCGATACTGACTCGATCGATCTCTTCTTTAACTGTTTGAATCTGGGTAATAATATCTTTTTCGGATTTCCACTGACTATTTAAACCAGACTGATCTACTTTTAAATTTTCTAATTCGCCTTCAATCCGCTGAAGCCGCTCCTTCGAGCCGCTAGAAGCGTCTTTATTGACTGAGAGCCGCTCCATTTCCAACTGGAGAATCTTCCGATCGATCTCATCCAATTCTTCTGGTTTGGAAGTGATTTCCATCTTTAATTTGGCCGCAGCTTCATCGACGAGATCGATCGCCTTATCTGGCAAAAACCGGTCACTGATGTAGCGACTAGAGAGGGTCGCTGCTGCTACCAGGGCATCATCCGAAATCTTTACGCCGTGGTGTAATTCATAGCGTTCTTTCAGACCGCGTAAAATCGAAATGGCATCTTCTACACTGGGCTGATCGACATAGACCTGTTGAAAACGCCGTTCTAGAGCTGCATCCTTTTCAATATATTTGCGATATTCATCCAGGGTGGTGGCACCAATACAGCGTAGCTCGCCCCGTGCCATCATTGGCTTCAGCAAATTCCCTGCGTCCATCGCTCCTTGGGTGGCACCTGCTCCCACCACCGTATGGATTTCGTCGATAAACAAGACAATGGCACCCGCTGAATCAGCCACTTCTTTGAGTACCGATTTGAGGCGTTCTTCAAACTCACCCCGGTACTTAGCCCCAGCGATTAAGGCACCCATATCGAGAGAAATCAGCTGTCGATCGCGCAAAGATTCCGGCACGTCGCCACTGACAATTCGCTGGGCTAAACCTTCGGCAATGGCCGTTTTGCCCACTCCCGGTTCACCAATCAGCACTGGATTGTTTTTAGTCCGACGAGAAAGAATCTGAATCGTGCGGCGAATTTCTTCATCTCGACCAATTACGGGATCGAGCTTACCAGCCTTGGCTGCTTCCGTCAGATCGCGGCCATATTTAGTCAGCGATTCGTACTTACCTTCTGGGTTTTGGTCAGTGACTTTTTGACTGCCGCGAATTTGGTTGACCACTGTTTTTAATTTCGCTTCATCTAGTTTGAAATCATTGAAAATCTGTTTGCCGATCCGATCATCTTTGCCAAAAGCCAAAACCAGATGTTCGATCGAGATAAAATCATCTTTGTATTCTTGACGTAAAGTATCTGATCGATCGAGCAAGCCATCCAAGGCTTTACCCAAATAGACCGAACTGTTTGCCCCAGCAATTTTGGGCTGTCGCTGAATATAGTTATCGACCGCTTCCCGCAGCTTGGCCAAATTCACTCCGGCCTTGGTGAAAATATTAGTAGCCAACCCCTCTTGTTCTAGCAAAGACTTCAATAAATGCTCACTCTCCATTTGCTGCTGCTGGGCGCTTTTGGCCACATCCAGCGTGCGAGTGATCACTTGCCAAGCTTTTTCAGTGAATTGTTGGGGGTTAGTTGGTTGCATAGCGGTCTGCCGGTAGATAGTTGTGAAAGGTATTGACCTTTACAAATTCATTGTAAAGATTTTGATGATTCAAGATGGATCGGTATTTACGGCAACTCTTTACCCCAACGAAATATGGCTGCGCCCCAGGAGAGACCAGCCCCAAAACCCGAAGTGGCGATCGTATCACCAGCTTTAATCTGGCCAGCTCGCACTGCCGCATTGAGCGCGATCGGAATCGAAGCTGCGGAGGTATTACCGTAATTGGCCACATTACTAACAATTTTTTCGGCGGGTAGACCAATACGGGTGGCTACTGCCTCCATAATTCGTTGATTAGCCTGGTGCAAAATTAGCCAGTCTAGATCAGCAACAGTCAAACCAGCACCGAATAGAACCTTATCGATCGCCTCCGGCACCTTATTCACCGCAAACCGATAAACTTCTTTGCCATTCATGGCTATACGTCCAAACTGCCCCTGTTGAGCAGTCACATCAGCACTCAGCTCTTGCATCACCGGCTCATAGCGCAGATGCAAGCAATGATTTTGACTCCCATCACTGCGCATTTCAAAGCCCAATAAATCTTGCTGCTGGCTAGCCTGCATTACTACCGCACCAGCACCATCCCCAAACAACACACAAGTATTGCGGTCTTCCCAATTCAACCAGCGCGAGAGCAAATCTGCGCCAATCACTAAAACATTGTGATAAACTCCGGTCTCCAGAAACTGAGCGGCTGTGACTACGCCAAACACAAACCCCGAACAAGCTGCCCCCAAGTCGAAGGCCACCGCGTTGACCGCCCCCAAACTAGCCTGAATCAGGCCAGCGCTCCCAAATAAATCGTCGGGGCTGGAAGTAGCCAGCACAATCAAATCAATATCCACAGCGTCTATATTAGCCATTATGAGCGCCTGCTGGGCGGCGATAGTGGCCAGACTAACAATTGAATCTTGCTCCTGAGCTAAATGCCGTTGCCGAATCCCGGTGCGGCTAGCAATCCATTCATCGCTAGTATCCACAAACTGGCTCAGATAGTCATTACTAGCTACTGTAACTGGAGCGGCTGCACCGCAGCCCATAAATTTTACACCCATAACTTAAATCTACTCGTGCTGTTGCATAGTTAAATTTTGCTGGCTTCCGACTGTAACACCATTTTTTTAGTGCGGTTTTGAAGATGGCTTAGTACCTGGTTATCGATCGCTGCCTGTGCTGCCCGAATAGCGTTAGCGATCGAGAAAGCATCCGAACTACCATGACTAATAATACAGACCCCTTCGACCCCCAACAACAGAGCGCCACCATGTTCAGCGGCATCGATCCGCTGTTTCAATCGTTTAAGATTAGGCTTGAGGATGGTGGCTCCCACCTTTCCTCTAACACCTTTGGGCAGTTCCTCCTTGAGCATCTGAACCACAATCCCACCGACAGCTTCAGCAAACTTCAACAAAATATTGCCGACAAAACCATCACAAACAATCACATCAAAGTTACCAGACAGAACATCGCGGCCTTCAGCATTACCAGCGAAGTTGATGAAGGCATTGTTGACGAGGTTGGGATAAGTGGCTAGGGCTAAATCGTTGCCCTTAGATTCCTCTTCTCCGATATTTAACAGGCCAATTTGTGGTTTATCGACACCCAATACATACTGGCTATAAATCGAACCCATCACCGCAAACTGTTCTAGATACTTGGGTTTACAGTCTACATTGGCTCCCACATCTAAGATAAGCACGGACTGATCCGGAATAATGGTGGGGAAGATTGCGGCGATCGCGGGGCGTTCAATACCTTTCAGCCGTCCCAACCGCAACAAGGCAGCAGCCATGGCTGCTCCCGAATGGCCAGCTGAAACCACGGCATCCGCCTGACCATCTTTAATTAGCTTCATTGCCAAATTAATGGATGCTTTGGGTTTGCGCCGGAGGGCACTCAAGGGTTCTTCATCCATCTCGATCGTACCTTCAGCGGCTACGATCTGAAATTTGTGGGGAGAATTTTGTTGTTGTAAGCAAGCTTCGATTTGTGCAGTGTCGCCAACTAAGATCACTTCTACATCTAGTTCAGATTGTGCTTTAATCGCTCCGGCGACGATAGCGGCAGGGGCAAAATCCCCACCCATTGCGTCTAGAGCGATGCGCGCGCGCGATGTGGTCATTTAGAGACGACGGTGATAGAAACAATCAAAATTCTACCAGAGTTAGGTCTCATCCCTCTGTCTAGGAGGCATCAAGATTATTCATTGAGCAAAAAGCTTGTTAATATCAGCCATGTTTGCTACTATTGTAAAGGCGCTAAATTAAGCGTTTAGCTCAGCCGGGATAGCTCAGTTGGTAGAGCAGAGGACTGAAAATCCTCGTGTCACCAGTTCAAGTCTGGTTCTCGGCATCTTAATACCTAACTTCAAACCCCAACCCTGTCTCTTGTAGACGGGGTTTTTGGTTATGACCTTGACCCGAAAAAGAAGCTTTCGCCATACAACATAACTGATAGTCATTCGATCAAGCTTAGATCTTCTCCCTCTTTAGATAGATTTTATAGGGGATATTTACCAGCCAATAGACAGAAAATCGTGTGTTGTTTCGAGCTTAATAAACACCCCAATTGCCTGATAGACAAACCAGTGTAAATTCACAGAGAATTGCAGTGATCGGGCTTTTGTAAAGCCATTATCCCTACATCAAGAAAAAAATTATGTCTGAACCTAATGGTGTAATGATGCAATATTTTCACTGGTACACTCCAGAGGATGGTAGCTTGTGGAACCAAGTCGCCGAGCAAGCCGAGGAGCTAGCAAAAGTTGGCGTTACATCCCTGTGGCTACCACCTGCCTATAAAGGAATAGGGGGGGGGATGGATGTGGGTTATGGTGTCTATGACTTGTTCGACTTAGGTGAATTTGACCAGAAAGGCTCAATTCGCACCAAGTACGGCACTAAAGACGAATATATTAATGCTATTCAATCAGCCCAAGCCGCTGGGATCCGTATCTATGCCGATGTTGTGTTTAACCATAAAATGGGTGCAGACGAAGCAGAAGAGGTGGAAGCGACCCCTTTTAATATGGAAGATCGTACTGCCACTGTCGGTGACTCCCAAAGTATTAAAGCCTGGACTCACTTTACCTTTCCAGGAAGGGCTGGTAAATATTCTACGATGGAATGGCACTGGTGGCATTTTGATGCGATCGATCACAATGCTTTTGACGAGAACAAATCGGCCGTTTATTTACTCAAAGGCAAATCTTTTGACAATAATGTTGATTTAGAGAAGGGCAATTTTGATTACCTAATGGGCTGCGATCTCGATATGGAGAATCCCGAAGTGGTGGGAGAGCTTAAGTATTGGGGCGAATGGATTAATGACACGACTAGTGTTGATGGCTATCGGTTTGATGCTGTCAAGCACGTATCAGCAGAATTTTTTCAAGAATGGTTGGAGCATGTTCGCAACTATGCCCAGCGCGATCTATTTGCGGTAGGTGAATATTGGTCTTATGAAGTAGATGCCCTGAACCATTTTATTGCTGCCACCGATGGCAAAGTTAACTTATTCGATGCCCCGCTACACTACAACTTTCATGTTGCTAGCCAAGCCGGGGAAACTTATGACCTGCGGCAAATTTTTGATAACACTTTGGTGCAGCAACAGCCGACCCTGGCTGTCACTCTTGTAGAGAATCATGATTCCCAGCCGCTTCAGTCGTTAGAATCAATTGTCGAGCCTTGGTTTAAACCCCTGGCCTACGCCCTCATCTTGCTCCGAGAAGCTGGATACCCTTGTATTTTTCACGGCGACTATTATGGCGCTCATTACAAGGACACTAAAGATGGTAATGAATATGAAATCTGGATGGATTGTCATCAGTGGTTAATAGACAAGTTTCTCTATGCACGTCAGACTTACGCATATGGGGAACAGCACGACTATTTCGATCATCCTAGTACAATCGGCTGGACAAGATTGGGCGATGAAGAGCATCCTGGCGGTATGGCTGTAGTATTGAGTAA
>JAYUSR010000044.1:0-7103 GCA_043755575.1 Synechococcales cyanobacterium | reverse complement strand
GGGCAAACCGGCTAAGTTTACTGGAATCGTCATTAGATCCGATAAATACATACTCAAAGGGTCAGCAGTCTTTTCCCCAGCTTTAAAAGCAGTGGTGGGAGTCGTCGGTGTAATTAGAATATCGACCTGACCAAAAGCCGCTTCAAAATCTTGCTTGATCAGTGTCCGAACTTTCTGCGCCTTGAGATAATAGGCATCATAGTAACCCGCTGACAACGCATAGGTTCCCAGCATAATCCGGCGTTTGACTTCTGCCCCAAAGCCTTTGGCTCTGGTTTGGGTGTACATCAACATCAGATTATCGGTTTCGGCTCGCATTCCGTACTTCACACCGTCATAACGAGCTAGATTGGCGGAGGCTTCTGACGGTGCTAACACGTAGTAAGTCGGCAGACCATAGCGGAAACGCGGACAGGAGATTTCTTGGACGGTGGCACCTAAAGCCTGGAATTGCTCGACTGCTGTTTGGACAGCCGCCGCCACTACTGGGTCTAAGCCTTCGCCAAAGGTTTCGGTAATAATACCCACCCGTAAACCTGGGGGCAGCTCTGGCCGCAACAACTCCGCATATTTCGGAATCTGGACATCGAGGCTGGTGGAATCTTTGGGGTCATAACCAGCGATCGCTTCCAACAAAATGGCGGCATCTTCTACTGTCCGGCCAAAGGGTCCAATTTGATCTAAAGAAGAAGCGTAGGCTACTAATCCAAAGCGTGACACCAAGCCATAGGTCGGTTTTAAACCCACTACTCCACAAAAGGCTGCTGGTTGGCGAATGGAACCGCCAGTATCCGAACCGAGGGAAACCACCGCTTGATCGGCGGCTACTGCTGCCGCTGAACCACCGGAAGAACCACCTGGTACCCGTGTCGTATCCCAAGGATTGGCTGTCACTTGATAGCCAGAATTTTCGGTGGAGCTGCCCATGGCGAATTCATCCATGTTGGTCTTGCCCAGCGATACTGCTCCGGCTGCTTGCAATTTACCCGTGACCGTCGATTCGTAAGGCGGGATAAAGCCCTCTAAAATACGGGAGCCACAAGTGGTTGGAATGCCTTGTGTACACATATTGTCTTTGAGGGCGATCGGAATGCCAGCCAGCCAACCAATTGAATCCCCGGCAGCAATTTGAGCATCTACCGATCGGGCTTGTTGTAGTGCTGCTTCCGGAGTAACACACAAAAAGCTGTGCAGCTGAGGCTCCAGCAACTGTAATCGATCGATTGCTGCCTGAGTAATCTCGACCGCAGAGCGCTCTTTGTTCACCAGCTGTTGGTGTAACTCACGAATAGATGCCATAGAAAAATTCCGCTATGAAGTGAACGCTGGCTTGGGCGAGCCGCTATGCATTATAAGTGATTGATTACCTTCAGTACAGCTGAACAGGGATGACTAATTATTTCTTCTGCCACCATTCTTGAATAGCCAACAGGACAAACTGTGGTAATACCAATATGCGTCGCCAGCGGCTCGGTTCTTGAGCCAGGCGAAATAGCCATTCCATGTTTAGTTTTTGAATGAGTTCGGGGGCGCGAGCTTTGGTTCCGGACCAGACATCAAAGCTACCGCCGACTCCCAACCAGATCGATCGAGGACAGAGGTGTCGATGCTCACTAATCCAAACTTCTTGGCGGGGAATGCCCAGTGCCACCAAAATAATTCGGGGCTGTTGGGCTTGCAGTTCAGCTAGCAGCTGTTCTTGTTCTACTGCGGTAATGTAGCCGTGGTGCTGGATCACGACTGAGAGACGGGGGAATTGCTGCTGCCAAAAATTCACTGCTTTGGGTAATATTGCTGGTTTACCACCATAAAAAGCTACTGGACAGTCGGCACCTTGCTTCCCAGCTACTTTCAGCAATGCGGCTCCCAGATCGATACCGGCATAGCGCTGCTGCTTGATCCCATTTAACTTAAGCGCCAGCGTCACTCCCGCGCCATCGGCGGCGACTAGATCGGCTTGTTGGATGATGCTGGCTAGCTGGGGGTTTTGATTAGCCTGCATGATCATTTCGGAATTCATGGTGATGACATGGGTGCTAATACTTTGGTCTAATCTATCAATTAGCCATCCCAAGTAATCAGCGGACAGGTGTACTGGTTGCCCTAGAATTAGGTATTGTTGTAGGTTTTCATTCACAGATTTTGGGCTACCGCTGATACTAATTTTGTGTGCTTTAAATGCCAGCAGGTCTTTTGTGGCAAAGATTATAATAGTACTTTACACCCCATTGGGATTACTACACCTTGCCTGAATTACAGAGATTATTCTGTAGTCTGATCGAGGATTAAACAATTTAAATCTTAAGTAAACAATATGCGTTTTTCATCTACTTCCTTTGTATCTTTTGCAACCTGTACGGCTTTGGGCGGATTTGCCACCACAGCGGCCTACTCTAATACTGCCCAAAATTCCATCATATCCAACTCTCAAGAGCAACAATCGACTATTACTATTGCCCGCAAAAATTTAACCGGGTCAGGTCTATTCTTGAAAATTGCTGGTGCGGCCAATGCTCAGATCAAGGGTACTATAAAAGTCAATGGTAAGTTTATCGCCAATTTGCAGAACACTCGATCGATCAATCTGACTAGCTGTCTCAATCGATCGACCTGCGAAATTAGCATTGACGGTACTTACAATCCAGATTCATCTGTCCAGATTGAACTTTACAGCACGAACAAAAACATGCGCTCCACGCTGGAAACCAGTGGCACTGGGATGCTGCGTCAAAAGTTAGTACTGAATATTTCATAAATTGGCATTAATTCTGGTCTGGACAAAAAGCTGCGAATTTTACTAATCTAATAGATATTCACATAGTGAAAAAACTTACAGTTGACAATGTTCTCAGCTGTATTTTTTGATTGGTTAGTTTCTTAGCTACGAAATAGCTGGTTTAGCTAAATTACTAAAATGGTAACTTCAGATTTGAGAGATTTTAACTCAGCCAAAATACGTATAAAATACAAGCTGTTTAGCCCTTGTTTTGTAAGCAACTACTGTAAGCGTTTATGCAGCCTTTTAAAGGCTGATGAGATATAAACATAGATGTAATGTCTGAAGTCTTTGCCAGACCTAATAAACGATCAACAAAGGCATCGTTCGCTATCAATCGCCCACCGTATATTTCTGATGCAACGTAATACTCAGCAGTAAAAACATCTCCCTAATTGGATTTCACAGCTATTCAAAAACTTTCTTTTGAACTATCAGGAACCTGGTTCATAAACTTGTAGTCCCTAACTACATGAGCAATGCATATTTACTCAAAGCGAAGAAGTTTAAAAAATACTTAGAAAAGTTCTGCTGACATTACAACCATCTTCATCGCAAACCCAGCGATATCGACAACAGAGCCTCTCTAATAACTTTTCTAACCTCATCTCTAATTATGTATATTGCTACGTTTATAAAGCTAACTTAATAGGAGTTTGCAATGTCTTTGTTTAAAGTACCCTTTGGTATCGTTTTCGCTTCTTTGATGCTATCTAGTGTTCCTGCCTTTGCTGACACTGCTGTAGTACTCGATAATAACCAAAACACTGTTATTACCGGCAATAACAACAATGCTACCAATATCAGTAACCAATCGGCTAACGTTTCCACCAGGGGTGGCGGTGGTACCGGGGTTTCGCTACGGAGCAACCAAAGCTGTGACATAGTTGGCAACAATAATACTTGCCTGAATCGCAACACCCAGCAAGCTGAAGTTCGCAATACCGAGCGTCGAGGATTTCAGCGTTATAAAGGATTTCCACGTTACGGACACTAGCAGCATTGATGACAATTTAGCTTGATTTTACTTAACCTCACAGAGAAAAACTAATGTCTTTACGCACAGCATCTTTCGGTCTCGCTTCTGCTTTACTACTTATGACTGGTATTCCCGCTTTTGCTGATGACTCCGCCACTGTTCTAGATAATCAGCAAACAAATGTGATTACTGGTAACGGTAACTCTACTGTTAACGTTAGTAAGCAAAGATCTACGACTATCCAAAGAGGTCGTAAAACGGGTGATTCGGGTACTTCTATTGTCAATACTCAATCTAACGACGTTTTAGGCAACGGTAATGACACCGTAAATGTCAATAAGCAAGAAAGTATCACTCGTCAAGATAGCCGTCGTCTTCGTCTTCGTCGCTAATCATCGGAACGGCTAGCATCAATAACTAACATCTACACTAAATTCAGGGAAAATCTCATGTCTTTACGCACAGCATCTTTCGGTCTCGCTTCTGCTTTACTACTTATGACTGGTATTCCCGCTTTTGCTGGTGACTCCGCTACTATTTTAGATAGTCAGCAAACAAATGTAATTACTGGTAATGGTAACTCTACTGTTAACGTTAGTAAGCAAAGATCTACGACTATCCAAAGAGGTCGTAAAACGGGTGATTCGGGTACTTCTATTGTCAATACCCAATCTAATGACGTTGTAGGCGACGGTAATGATACCGTGAATGTCAATAAGCAAGAAAGTATCACTCGTCAAGATAGTCGTCGTCTTCGTCGCTAACAATCTTCAATCGACATTTTTTGACTCATCAGGGACTACAATACTGCCAGCAAAATTCAGGTGGATGGTAGTCCCTTTTAAAATTGGAGCAGATAAATATGTTTCACCGCAAATTTTGGACTTTAGGCATAGCAACTATTACTCTGGCGTTGCTATCGATCGTTGGCAGTGCTTACGCTGATTCCTATAATAATCAGGTTATTCAGGCCGGAAAAGTCAAAATAATCCGTGGCTCTGGCCGTGGGACGCAGATTGAAATGGGCAGATTTAAAGTGGATAGCGAAATTCCTCGCCGCCAACCGAGTCGGGGATATTGGTACAACCAGTATAGTCATAGTAAAAATAGTCGAACTCTCAAACCATTTAGTTCTTCTACTATTACCACTACGACCACCACTAACTCTGGTGGTAGTTCCAGCTATCAATCTAATTTTTCTAGCCATTCTTTTAGTGACGGCCATAGCGCAGCAACAAGAGTGCAAGGAGGGATAACCCAGTTTTCCTTAGACCTAGACGACTAAATCGTGAATCAAACTAATCGGAGATTTCTATGCAGATTAAATATTCTAGCTTTTTAGCCCTGGCTGCTGTTGTTTTGGGCAGTATCTCGATGTCTCCAGCTATGGCTGGCAGTTCCGGTAACACTGTTAACAACGTTGACGTTTTTACCAATATGGGCAATGGTGGTATCCCTACCAATCGCACCCGAAAATCACGCAGCGAAATCAGGAACCCCAGTGGAGCTAATGTCCACAATGATATTCAGATTGGGGTAAGCGATACTTGTGGTAAATCTACCAACACCAACAATGTTGAGCACTCTGGTTCTACTGGTGCTAATGTCAGCGTTAATGTGGATGTTTGTAATCCTATTTACAAGAATCCAGCAACTCGGCGCAATAGCCGATAGATAGTATGAACAGTTTCAGTGAAGCTCTATAAGTATTACTGAAACTGTACTATGCTGAGTGCTTTACTTTGCCTAAAGTAGTAGATTTATTAACTTGAATTCGTAGGAAATTTAGTTATTGGTCAGTTGCTCCAGCAGCCAATCGGCCACTGGTTGACCATCTTTGCGTTTGAGGTTAATATCGACGATTTGGACTTCTCTAGAGCCGGAGGCAGCGGGACGCTTTGTAAAAGAGATTTCGTAATCAGCCGCATTTTCGTTGCGTTCTTTGAGCCAATCTTGAACTTTAATGCTGGCAAATAGGCTCTGACCATCTTGAAACATGCGGGAGATTTGCAGCTGAAGATTGTAAGGGGTATACTTGGCCATGTTTTGACTCCGTTCAAATCAAACTCAATGCCTTTACTCTAGCTTAATTATCATCGTTTTCGTCGTAGAACAAAGATTGCTGATGATCGAGCTCTACCGGCCAATCTTCATTCTCACCGCCAATCACCAGTCGATCGAGTTCTACATATTCCACACTTAAGCGCTGCAAGGCATTAACTAAAATGTCGAGAGCGATCGCATCACTAGTGCCCAAATCAAACCAGCACCGTCCCCAAGTCCCTAAATATTCAATTTCACCCATGTTGTGCATGACGGCCATCAGACTATCATCAGCCACTCGGGAATCGTATTCCATATAGCTAAGATCTAAGCCAGTTTCTTGCACCTGCATGTTTTCAGCATTGAAGCTACCTAATTTCCCCAAAAAAAACCAGGAAGAAAAAGTCTCCTCAATCAAATTTTGCTCTTGGGTGGAGGGTACAGTTTTGAATTCCATCCAGAACCAGACATTGAAGGGGTTAAATTCTCGAAAGACAATTTCCATGATGATCCTTTAAACAAGTTATATTGTATCGGATTGTATATCTCACGCTACATGAATTCGACTTTCACTCTTGACCCGCAGCTTCCTGAGCTAATTGCCACTGCTTCTACTGATAGCCTGAAGGAGGCTTTGCGGTTGTTATCGCTGCACCGCGCTAGTGTCTTGCAAGAGCAATTCACCAAGACTTATGGATTCAATATCCAGGCCGGACTGTTTCAGGGCATGAAGTATTTGCCGGACTGCGCGGAGGGTTGCTACATCGCGAAATTGCTGGGTTGCTATGAGGCCGAACTAGAACCTTACTTCCGAGCAGCGATTCAGCGCCCTTATCAAGCAGTGGTGAATATTGGCTGCTCCGAAGGTTTTTATGCCGTGGGTTTGGCTATGCTGATGCCCCAAGCTCAGGTTTTTGCCTACGACACTAACTTGGCGGCTCATGAGGACTGTCGGCAGCTAGCATTGCAAAATGGGGTGAGCGATCGAGTGAGTATCGACGGCCTATTTCAACCTGCTGATTTTCAGCAGTTTGCTGATCGTAAAACGCTAGTATTGTGTGATATTGAAGGAGGCGAAGAAGAATTACTAAATCCGGCTAAAGCCATCTCCCTGAAACAGATGGATATCATTGTGGAACTCCATGATGGTTTTGCACCAAATATTATGGAATTAATTACTGGCAGATTTCAAGCCACTCATGATATCTCGATCGTTCATGGTCAACTGCGCAATATTACCTTGCCGCCCCTAGTGGCCGAGTGGGGTAGTACGGATCAGTTCCTCGCTGTTTCAGAATGGCGCGC
>JAYUSR010000043.1:0-7121 GCA_043755575.1 Synechococcales cyanobacterium | reverse complement strand
GTGTTTTTCTCCTATGTGGACAATTTTCAATATTGGATTTCTAATACTGTTCGGTATGGTTGGGGCAAAAAAGCACCGGAGATGAGGGGCGGAGGTCGCGATCCGAGCAGCTCGGTGTATTTGGATAGCGATCGCTAAATGCTCGATCGGTCTGACCCAATTGACCTGATTGACAGGACAATAGATTCGATCGATGAGATCAGGTATTATACTTACACAATAAAAATCACTTAATCACCAAATATTATGGTTCTGACACTTGGCTGGGCAGCTTTACTCGTTCTTTTTACCTTCTCAATTTCCATGGTTGTTTGGGGTCGGAACGGCTTTTAAGGCTTGGCCGTCGTTCTGGTTGATGGCTGGGGGGTTATGCTGGGCAATGGAATCAGTGTTGCACTAGTGGACGGCTTGAGCGTCGTGCTAGGTGATAGCTTAGAAGTTGCACTAGATAATGGCGTGGGGCTGGGTGACGATATTACCTGACCGTTGATCGGAATGATCTCTTCTTGCAAAATCAGAGCATCCATCACCTCTTTCACAATTGGTGCCGCCACCGTACTGCCAAAAGCTTCTCCCCGACCACCGATGGTTTTTTCATTTTGAGGCTCGTCTACTGCCGCAAAGACCACATAGCGATGGGGATTATCGACCGGTAGTATCCCCACAAAACTAGTAATCTTGGCTCCCACGAGGTAGCCGCCTTGGCTGCTGGCCTTTTGAGCTGTGCCCGTTTTCCCCGCAATCGCAAATCCTCTAATCTGCGCTAGGCTACCAGTACCACTTTCTACTACCGTTTGCATCATTTTGAGCACGGCTTCACTGTTCTCCGCCGAAAAGATCTGACGGGGCGCTGGCCGTTTGGGAGCATCCTGTCGCTGACCATTACTATCAAATAAGCCTTCCACCAGGTAGGGGGTCATTAGCTTGCCGCCGTTAGCTAGTGCGCCAGTCATCGTCACCAGCTGAATTGGAGTTAAGGAAAGACCTTGACCAAAAGAAGCAGTGGCCGGTTCGATCGGCGAGGTCAAAAATGTATTGCGGTCCTTCATCGTTCCCCGGACTTCGGAAGGAAGATCAATGCCTACTCTTTGACTAAGACCGAGCCTTTCCAGCCAGTTGTGGTAAGTGGTGGGAGAGAGCTTTTGCATCATTTCCACCATGCCGATATTGCTGGAGTACTGTAGAACCTGAGCTGCATCGATCAGACCATGTTTTTTCTTATCAGAGTTGCGGATTGGATGGGTTCCAATTTTAATGAATCCCGTGTCGTTAAATTTTGTCTCTGGGGTGATCACTTTATTTTCTAACGCGATCGCCACATTCAGCGGCTTAAAAGTAGAACCAGGCTCGTATAAATCGGTAACAGCCCAGTTCTTGACATAGCGTTCTTTGGGGTAGCTGGTATAGTTATTGGGGTCGAAAGTCGGCTCGATTACCATTGCTCGAATAGCGCCGGTCTCAGCATCCATCACAATCACGGTGCCTCGTTTGGCCTGCCATTTTGCGATCTGGGCTTTGAGCGCGTTACGAGCCACTCTTTGTAGGCGTAGATCGATCGTCAGCTTCAGTTTCAGATCATCATGATGGAGAAAATCTTCCTGCACTTCGTCCGGCAAAATTCCCCCATCTGATGAGCCGGTGCGCGTGAGGTGAAACTCTCGCATTTCTCTTTCTAATAGTTTCTCTTGGCTGAGTTCTACACCTGCTTGGGCTTTGTAGTTGTTAAGGTCTACAAATCCTAATACCTCGGCGGCCATTTCGTTTTGGGGATACACTCGCCGGTAGTCTTTAATGGTTTGCCTGATATCTAAGCCATCATTTTTCAGCGCCCTCACCTGATCGTGGACTTCTTGGCCAAATCTTCTACCCAAGAGAATGCCACCATCTTTCTCTTGGAACTTAGCTAACAGCTCACAGCTGTGATATTTAGGATCGGTGCTAAAGACTGAGCCATTTCCTTCAGGGAAACTGGTCGTGTTTTGCCTTTGTTCTTGTTTCCTTTCTCGACAATTAGCGTTCTAAACATGCTGGGGTGGGCAAAAATGGTGTAGCTAGGCTGATCGGCGGCTACCACGTTACCCTGTCGATCGACAATCGTGCGGCGGGGTACAAACGGCCGCTGAATAATTTGCTGAGTAGCTTGGGCTTTGCGGTGTAGATCATCACCATCCAGAATTTGGATCGTAAAAAGCTTCACTAATAGACCGATAGCGGCCAGCATTAAGAATAGCCAAACTATTAACAGCCGGTTAGTTAAAAAACTGCGATTGATCGATCGAGGTGGAACACTCATTATTAATAACCTACGGGACCCGGTAAAACGGCTGGCTGCTCAAGCGGTGCTGGCATCACCACCGACTTTTGAGTATTAGCCGGGACGTATAAAACTTGATCGGGTTGCGGTGCTACCAAGCCGCTGTGCGTTTTTTCGGCATTTTGAGCTTCCGCATCCTTTAACCGGGCATTGATAATAGCTTGCTGACTTTCTTGAGTCTGTAACTTCCGCAACTGCCGATGGTTGACCTTCCACTGGTCTTGGGTATAAACCATGCACCCATAGGCAATCAAAGACAGGCCAGCTATCCCGCACAAAAAGTATTTAATGCCTTTTTCTACCGATTCCAACTTCGTAATTACAGCAGTCGGCTGGTCGATTTCCGGCGAGGAGTAGGGCGGAGTTGTGATCGATCGCTTAGAGCTATGCATGAGTAAAATATTGGGGTAGATAGCCTGAACAGAGGAAGCATATAATTATGCTTATCAAATCATAGAATGTAATCATTCACGATAGTGATTCTCCACTGCCCAGCTTCAGGAAAATTCTAGATCAGGAAATTTAGATTAGTGACTCAGTCTCATTTTAGGATTTTTTCGATGTCCTTGTTCTGTAGCATCAGAGCCATACTACTAGTCGTGTTCCCCTTGACTGCCGGACAGGCTCTAGCTCTGCCCCGTCCTGATGATGTACCAGAAGAATATTTACGCACCCAAATAATTTTTGAAGCCAGGTCGCCGATTACTGGTGAATCCCTCACTGCGGCCGACTATGCAGAACTGTTAACTAGTCTGGATCAAGAGTTTAAAAAACAAGAAAATACCAATTTCGTCAAACCATATCGAGAAGCATTGTTTCTATTACGTCTGCGTAAATTGATCAAGAGCATTGGGATACCGATTAAGTAACCAATTAAGTAAAATCGATGAGATCCTATCAACTGGCCAGATTCCGATCTACATTATTGGGGTGATAAAAATTGCCGTTTAACAAAACTCTTAGGTAGCTATGTCCATTGCCCCCGATCAAATTGACCGTATTGTTAGCAATCAACATCGCAACCCTTTCGAGGTTTTGGGTCCCCATCCAGCAGAGGGCGGTTCCGCCTGGATTGTACGTACCTATCAACCTCAAGCTGATGCTATTTGGGTGGTACTACCCGAAGAACGCCAGGAATACCCGATGGTGAACAAGCATCACCCCCATTTTTTTGAGTGCATCATTCCCGTTGCTTTGTTGAATGATTATCAGCTCAAAATCAAGTCTGGTGAGCATGAACAGGTAATCTACGATCCCTATGCGTTCAAATCGCCAGTTTTCACTGACTTCGATGTTCATCTATTTGCTGAAGGCAATCACCATCGCATCTACGAAAAAATGGGTGCTCATGCGATCGATCTCGATGGGATCGCGGGGGTATATTTTGCGGTGTGGGCACCCAATGCTCGGAATGTTTCGTTGCTGGGCGATTTCAACAATTGGGATGGTCGGCAACATCAAATGGCGATCGGTGGCAATGGCATCTGGACAATATTTATGCCAGGTCTAGCAGTAGGCGCAGCTTACAAATACGAAATTAAAAACCAGGATGGCCATCCCTACGAAAAATCTGATCCCTACGGTTTTCAGCAAGAAGTTCGGCCCAAAACCGCTTCGATCGTCACCGACCTAGAGAGTTACCAGTGGCAAGATCAAGACTGGCTAGAAAAACGACGCACCACCGATACTCTCAGTCAGCCGATTTCGGTATATGAGTGCCATATTGGTTCTTGGCTCCATGCTGATGCCTCGGTACCAGCCTTGCTCCCTGATGGCAGCAAAGAACCGTCTGTGGTGGTCTCCGAATACAAACCGGGCGCTAGATACCTCACCTATCGTGAATTAGCCGCCCAGCTCATCCCCTACGTCCAAGAGCTAGGCTTTACCCATATTGAGATGCTGCCAGTGGCGGAGCATCCCTTTGATGGTTCTTGGGGCTATCAAGTAACTGGCTACTATGCGCCAACTTCCCGCTATGGTTCCCCAGAAGATTTCATGTATTTTGTTGATCAATGTCACGCTGCTGGCATTGGAGTAATTGTGGACTGGGTGCCCGGACATTTTCCCAAAGATGGGCATGGTTTGCCCTTTTTTGATGGCTCTCATTTGTACGAACATGCTGATCCCCGCAAAGGCGAGCATAAAGAATGGGGCACCCTCGTTTTCAACTACGGCCGCAACGAGGTCCGTAACTTTTTAGTATCTAACGCCTTGTTTTGGTTTGACAAATACCATATTGACGGTATTCGGGTCGATGCAGTTGCTTCAATGCTTTACCTGGACTACTGCCGGGAACCGGGCGAATGGGTAACTAACCAGTATGGCGGCAGAGAAAACATTGAAGCGGCTGATTTCTTACGACAGGTCAATCACCTGCTCTTTAGTAATTTTCCGGGTGCTTTGAGTATTGCTGAAGAATCTACTTCCTGGCCGATGGTTTCTTGGCCAACTTATGTGGGTGGTTTGGGCTTCAACCTTAAGTGGAATATGGGTTGGATGCACGACATGCTGGACTATTTTGAGATGGATCCCTGGTTCCGCAAATTCCACCAAAATCATTTGACTTTTAGCATGTGGTACAACCACAGCGAAAATTTTATGCTGGCGCTTTCCCACGATGAAGTGGTGCATGGCAAGAGCCATGTGATTAACAAAATGCCGGGGGATGACTGGCAAAAGTTTGCCAATTTGCGCTGTCTCTTTGCCTATATGATTGCTCACCCCGGCAAAAAAACTCTATTTATGGGGATGGAGTTTGGCCAACGCAGTGAGTGGAATGTTTGGACCGATCTGCAGTGGAATTTGCTGGAATATGAACCACACCGGCAAATGAAACAGTTTATGGCGGCGATCAATAAGCTGTATCGCAGTGAGCCAGCGCTCTACAGCCAGGATTTTGATGAAGCTGGTTTCCAGTGGATCGACTGTAGCGATACGAGCCATAGTGTTATATCGTTTATCCGACGCGCCAAAGACAGTGATGAGTTTGTGGTAGTAGTCTGTAACTTCACGCCGCAGCCCCATGCTCACTATCGAGTGGGGGTGCCAGTTCACGGTTTCTATACGGAAATTTTCAACAGTGATGCTCGGGTCTATGGCGGCAGCAATATGGGCAATTTGGGTGGAAAATGGGCTGATGAATGGTCTATTCACAATCAGCGCTATTCGATCGATCTCTGCCTACCGCCCTTAGGAGTGTTGGTGTTAAAGATCGATCCAGCCAAAACCACTAGTTTCAATAGCCAACCTTAATTCCAGGAGTTTTTATGGGTGTTAATCGTCGTCAATTTATCATGCTGTCGGGTTTGACTGGGCTAGGCGCTATTGTGGCGGGGAGCTTATGGGGAAATAATCAAGCTGGCTCTAAACAGTTGATAGCACTACCCAAAAATAAACCACTGCTGCGGTTTGGGGTGTTGGCCGATACTGGTACCGGCAGCATGAAGCAATATGCCGTCGGGCGGGCTTTGTTGAAACATCATCAGCAGTCTCCCTTGAATATGGTGCTATTGGCTGGCGATAACATCTATAACGGTGGCGAATTCACCAAAATCAAAACCAACTTTGCGATCCCTTACCAAGAACTGCTGACCAGTGGCGTAAAATTCTACGCTTGTCTGGGGAATCATGATGCCCGGGCTGATGTCTGCGGTACGGAGCAAGCCGAAAAAGGAGAACGCTGTGCCGCCACCTCCAACAAACCAATTAGTAATGACCAACTAAACTACCCCCAATTCAATATGGGTGGTCAGCGTTACTATACTTTTAGCAAAGGCGATATCCAATTTTTTGCGACGGAGACTAATTCTCTGAGTAATCCAGCCAGCCCCACGCGGGCAGCGCAGCTAAAATGGTTAGATCGGGAGCTAGGGAAAAGTAAGGCCAAGCTCAAAATCGTTTTTGGCCACCATCAAATGTATTCGGTGGGGCGTTACGGCAAAAACGAAGTGCTGATTAGAGATCTGGAGCCGTTACTGGTTAAACACAAAGTACCGCTCTATGTAGATGGTCACGATCATAATTACCAGCGTAGTAACCCGATTAAAGGTGTTACTTATTTGGTGGCTGGCGGCGGTGGGGCTGGGTTATATCCCATCCTTGCTTCTGAGCCTTGGTCAGCCTACGCCCAGAGTGTGCATAGTTGTGCCACTGTCGATGTCCATCCTGGCAAGCTCATTATTACTGGTATCGATATGACTGGTCAGGTGATCGATCGAGGAATTGTGACTCTCTAATCCACATTTTCCTTACATAACTTAATATTTCCATGGCATAATTTGGAACAGTATGCTAATTTCCCCCGTTTTTTAAATGAGCGAACCAGAAACCGATAATATCGAAAATAATATAGAGCCGATCGAACCAGTGGTAATTGTTGATACCTCATTGATAGATTGCTTTGAATGTCGCTCCTGTGGCTACACCTACGAGCCAGCCAAGGGTGATCCCAAAAATGGGATTGAGGCAAATACGGCTTTTGATAGCATTAGTATTATCTGGCGCTGCCCAGTATGTGGCTCCAAAAAATCAGCTTTTAATAATGTGGGTGCGAAATCTAAAGCTTCTGGCTTTGAAGAAAACCTGGGCTATGGTTTTGGCGTAAATACTCTTACTCCCAGCCAAAAAAACGTATTGATTTTCACGGCCTTAGCGCTTGGCGTAGTGTTTTTCCTCAGTTTATATACATTAAATTAATAAGATAATGAATTCGATTAAACAATATTTAAAACAAATAGCGCTGCTGTTAGTGGTGGGATTACTCTGTGCTGCTTGCGTGAAAACGCCCGCGATGACTAATAGCCCTTGG
>JAYUSR010000042.1:0-2472 GCA_043755575.1 Synechococcales cyanobacterium | reverse complement strand
GCCAAAAAAGCCGCCGCCAAACAACTCAAAACCCGCCAAGACCAACAAACCGAACTCCGCGACTACCAAGCCAAACTCCAAACCGTCGCCGACAGCCGGATCGAACTAGATCTCGATGATGGCGTAGCCTACAATTACACCCGCTTCAAAGGGCTAGTATATGAAGGTAGCGACCTGAAAATGGCCGATTTAGAGGCTAAAGCCCAATGGAAGATCGAGCTATTGAATCAAAAAAGTAATTCTCAATCTGAAGAACCACTCATTTTGGAGCAAGACGATGATCTCTAGCATCCCATCCCCATCCATGACCGTCGCCGAATACCTAGACTGGGAACCCCAGCAAGAACAGCGCTACGAATACATCAACGGCGAAATCCTCGCCATGACCGGCGGCACCATACCCCACAACGACATCGCCATCAACCTTTTGACCGCCTTGCTGCCCCAAGTTCGCGCCAGCGGCTGCCGGATCAACATGGCCGATGTCAAACTCTGCGTCAACGAAACCGGACTCTACTACTACCCCGATTTGATGGTTAGCTGCCATCCCCAAGATCTCAACGCCCGCAAATTCATCCAATTCCCCAAACTCATCGTCGAAGTCTTGTCCCCCGGCACCGCCGACAAAGACCGCACTGACAAATTCACCGACTATCAAAGCATCCCCACCCTGCAAGAATACCTGCTAATCAGCTCCGAAAAAATCAGCGTAGAATGCTACCGGCGCGGTGAAGGCCGCATGTGGCTGTACTATCCCTACAGCAGCGGAGAATCGATCGACCTAGAAAGCTTGGGGATTACGGTATCGATCGAGCAACTCTACACCGGCATAGACTTCGCTCAATCTCCAGCCAGTCCCCCAAAAGCTTGAGCGATATTTGCCATAGTCCGAAACAGCTTATGTGACTGATCTGGAAAAGCCTGAAACTCAAACCTTTGATAAAACTTCGCCGCTTCATCATCAATGGCATCTACTACCACCGCAAAAGAAGCCGCAGTCTTACTCACAGATAAACTACGATATAAAGCATCCATCAACAACAACCTCCCCCAACCATACCCCTTATAATCATCAGCCACAGCCAGTCTCCCCAGTAAAGTCACCCCCACAATCGGATACTTTGGCAGCTTTTTAACAACACTAGAAGGTAGATTCTCCAAATTGATTCCACTCATAGACAGTGTGTAGTAGCCGATGATTTTTTGCTGATCGCGATCAAAAACAACATAAGGAATAGCGATATTACGCTTTTTATCTTGAGTAGCTGTGGAATGCAAATATCGATCGAGCTGTTCGTTACCGCAGCTAAAAGCCCCTCGGTCATGGTGTTTATCGAGTGGTTCAATAAAAAAATCAACAGATTCAGGTTTTAACACAGGCAACTACTTATTCATTAATTGCTGATACCACTGGGCATCAGCGTAAGCTCGATCGCTCGGAGGAGCTGGATTTAACAAAACATCCGCGAATACTTGACGATCTTGATCGGTCAATTCAATAAATTCACCATCCTTGATAATCTGCGTTGCCGCCTCCGCCAAAACTGCCACAATAAACTCAGTCAAATTCTGTCCGCGCAAAGAAGCAGCCCTTTCCATTAACTGCTTTTGCTCCACCGTCACACGAGCCTCTAACCGGGCATCTTTTTTCAGCCGGTTAGTTTTAGTTGTGTCTGTACTTAATGTCATACCCATTACCTGTGCAATTTAGGTGCTTTAAAGTTATTATTACACAGGGTACGCTGTCTAGCCGTACTAAAAATATGAATACCGATCGCATCCAAAGCACCCTCCAAAACCTCTTCCAAAACGACATCGGCTGGCAACATCACCATCACCTCCCAGCTTGGAGTGCTGCCCAGCATTACCAAATTAGGCATGGCTGCATTACTCCCTGGCAGAACCCTAGAGCTAATTCCTGGGAATGATAATGTTACCCGCGACACCCTCAAAACCCAAGGTGCTTCAGCCCGTTCAAAAGTGCTCAAGAAAAACAGCAACGTAGAAGCCACCGTCCTCAGTGCCGCTGACCTACTCAAAATGACCATCGACGAAGGACGCGAAGCCATTAAACCCTACCGACTGATCTATGTTTATCACGATGCGATCGATACCATCGGAGACAAACCCGCCAGCGAACGATTGGTAATGGATGCCTGTGGGAATGCCATTCAAGAATTAGTCAAACTCGTGAAGCGCCTATGTAACTCCCTCAATGCCACCAATATCTTGATTACAGCCGATCATGGCTTTCTGTACCAACGTCAACCGATCGCCGAAGCCGATAAGCTACCTTTACCCAAAGCTGAAGATGTCCTAGAAACCAACCGTCGCTTTATCCTCCGAACCCAGCCAGCAGAAACTCCCGGCACCCTCCAATTTAACTTGCCCTATGAGTCTGGTGGCACAATGGCGATCGTGCCTAGAGGTAGCCTCCGCTTTGCTATTCAAGGCGCTGGCACCCAATATGTT
>JAYUSR010000041.1:0-24751 GCA_043755575.1 Synechococcales cyanobacterium | reverse complement strand
AGGTTAATCTGATTCATGGAACAAGGTGACATGGTACTTAGTAACTTCCATCAAACCTTGTTCTGCCAACTACTTCAAGCTTTTTGTCCGGTACTGAGGTCATAATTACATATATTCTTGGAGGTCTGCTAGCGGCGCATCAAAGTCGTCGGCCATCGTGAACATCCCTTTCATCGTTCCAGCTTGGCGATATTTGGGGGGCGTGGTCTTTAGCTGTGGGGCTTGGGCGTATTTAGTGGCGAGATATTCGGCGTAGTTGAGAATTTCAGTTTGGAGATCTGGGGGGAGTTTATCAAGGGTGGCAATCAGTTGAGGTGAAATCATGATTTTTTATTTTGGTGATGGGTGGACAGTAGATAACTCATTTATCAATACTTTAGCTGCCGCTCACACATCTTGATTTTAAGCTGTGCTGAGTCTAGCTGCCTGCATGTCTGACGCGGAATTGCATTTCATTAGCCAAATCCTCTCGTGCGTTTGCCTCAAGAGAATGTCAAAATAGATTAACCGGTAAAACTAAAATAACCGAACTTATATTCATGACAACTTCTACTAAAAGTCTATTTCACGAGCGACTTTATCATCCCGATCGACCTGTCCTCGTCTTGGATGGGGCGATGGGTAGTAACTTACAGCTGCAAGACCTCACCGCCGCAGACTTTGGCGGGGCGCTCTACGAAGGCTGCAACGAATACCTAGTCCACACTAAACCTGAAGCCGTGGCCAAGGTGCATCGAGACTTCTTAGCCGCTGGCGCGGATGTGATTGAAACCAATACCTTTGGGGGTACTCATCTCACCCTGGCCGAGTACGAATTAGCCGACCAGGCGTACTACTTAAACAAAACAGCTGCTGAATTGGCCAAAAAAGTCGCCAATGAATTCTCAACTCCCGAGAAGCCCCGTTTTGTAGCCGGTTCCATGGGACCTGGCACCAAATTGCCTTCGATCGGACACATTGGCTACGACGAGTTGGAATCAGCATACGCCGAACAGGCTAGGGGCCTGTTGGACGGCGGTGTCGATTTATTTTTAGTCGAAACTTGTATGGACGTACTGCAAATCAAGGCCGCGTTGAACGGCATTGAAACCGTTTTTCGTGAAAAAAATGTGCGCTTGCCTTTAATGGTGTCAGTCACCTTTGAAGAAATGGGTACGATGTTGGCTGGTTCTGATATCAGCGCTGTCGTGACGACACTAGAGCCTTATAAAATTGATATTTTAGGTCTGAACTGTGCTACTGGCCCCGACTTAATGTCACCACATATCAGATATTTATGTGACCATTCGCCCTTTGTGGTGTCTTGCGTACCCAACGCCGGTTTGCCAGAGAACGTTGGTGGTCATGCTCACTATAAATTGACGCCGATCGAACTCAAAATGTCGGTAATGCGGTTTGTAGAAGACTGGGGTGTGCAGGTGATTGGGGGCTGTTGTGGAACCAGTCCAGCACACATTCAAAAGCTGGCAGAGTTAGCTGCCGAGCTACAGCCCAAGAAACGGGAGCCAATTTGTGAGCCAGCCGCTTCCTCGCTGATGACAACGCAGAGCTACTTCCAAGAAAACTCTTTCTTGATTGTGGGCGAACGACTCAACGCTAGTGGCTCCAAAAAATGCCGTGATCTACTCAACGCTGAAGATTGGGATGGCTTGGTGTCCCTGGCCAGAGCGCAGGTCAAAGAAGGTGCCCAGATTCTGGATATTAACGTTGATTATGTGGGACGCGATGGTGTGCGTGATATGCACCAAGTGGTTTCTCGGGTAGTTAATAGCGTTAATTTGCCCTTAATGCTCGATTCCACCGAGTGGGAAAAAATGGAAGCTGGCCTGAAAGTGGCTGGTGGCAAATGTCTGATCAACTCCACTAACTTTGAAGATGGTGAAGAGCGGTTCTTTAAGGTCTTATCCCTAGCCCGCAAATACGGGGCTGGTGTAGTGATCGGCACTATTGATGAAGAAGGGATGGCTAGAACCGCCCAGAAGAAATTTGCCATCGCCCAACGGGCTTACCGAGCAGCGGTAGAATATGGAATTCCTGGTCGAGAAATCTTTTTTGACACTTTGGCACTGCCGATTTCCACCGGGATTGAAGAGGATCGTGCTAATGGCAAAGCCACGATCGAATCAATTAAGATGATTCGGGAAAATCTGCCGGATTGCCATGTGATTTTGGGGGTTTCTAATATTTCCTTTGGTTTGAATGCGGCGGCGCGGCAAGTGCTGAACTCGATGTTCTTGCACGAAGCCATGCTAGTGGGTATGGATGCTGCGATCGTCAGTGCCAACAAGATTCTGCCAATGGCAAAGATTAGCCCGGAACATCAAAAGGTCTGTCGGGATTTAATTTTTGACCACCGGGAGTTCACGGACGGCATTTGCTCTTACGATCCGCTGGGAGAATTAACTACAATTTTTACCGGAGCGACCCTCAAGAAAACCAAGGAAGAAAGTGATAAGTTACCGATCGATGAACGGTTAAAAAATCACATCATTGATGGTGAGCGCTTGGGCTTGGAAGATAATCTAAAGCAAGCGATGGAGAATCATCCACCGCTGACGATTATCAACAGTTTCTTGCTGGATGGTATGAAAGTCGTTGGCGAGTTATTCGGTTCCGGCCAGATGCAGCTACCTTTTGTTTTACAGTCTGCCGAGACCATGAAAGCAGCTGTGGCTTTCTTGGAACCATTTATGGAACAATCCGAGTCGGGGAATAACTCTAAAGGCACTTTCTTGATTGCTACGGTCAAAGGTGATGTCCATGACATCGGTAAAAACTTGGTGGATATCATCTTAACCAATAATGGTTATGAGGTGATTAATTTGGGAATTAAACAGCCGATCGAGAAGATTTTAGAGGCTTACCACAAGCAGCCGGTAGACTGTATTGCGATGAGCGGTTTGTTGGTGAAATCTACGGCCTTCATGAAAGAGAATCTGGATGTCTTTAACCAAAATGGCATTACAGTGCCAGTGATTTTAGGCGGTGCGGCGTTGACACCGAAGTTTGTCTATAAAGACTGTCAAGAGGTGTATAAGGGCAAGGTGGTCTATGGCAAAGATGCCTTTGCTGACTTGAACTTCATGGATAAGTTGATGCCTGCTAAGGTGGCTAGCAACTGGGACGATCACCAAGGTTTCTTGGATGAGGTGGGAACAAATACGGCAGCAGCATTTGTCGAAGAAGTTGTAACTACAGTTACCAAAGATAACGAACCAGTGGTGATCGACACCGTGCGATCAGAAGCGGTAGGATTGGATATCGACAGGCCCACACCACCATTCTGGGGTACCAAAATCCTCAAAGATGAAATCTCCCTCGAAGATCTATTCTGGCACATGGATCTCCAAGCCCTGATCGCCGGACAATGGCAATTCCGTAAACCCAAAGACCAAACCCGCGAAGAATACGACGCATTCCTCGCCGGTAAAGTCCACCCGATCCTAGAGGAGTGGAAAGCCAAAATCCTTACAGGCGAATGGCTCGAACCCCAACTGATCTACGGTTACTTCCCCTGTACCGCCGAAGGTAACTCCGTCTTTGTCTACGATCCCAGCGTCATCGGGCAAGGCTTAACCCCTCAAACAGCCACCCCCGTAGTCACCTGGACATTCCCCCGCCAAAAATCCCTGCGTCGCCTCTGTCTGGCTGATTTCTTCCGCCCCCGATCCGAGAATAAATTCGACGTATTCCCGATGCAAGCCGTAACGATGGGCGAAATCGCCAGCGAGCAGGCCCAAGTGTTATTCAAAGCCGATAACTATGCCAACTATCTGTACTTCCACGGCATGGCTGTTCAAATGGCGGAAGGTTTAGCCGAATGGGGACACGCCCGCATCCGCAAGGAGTTGGGTTATGGGGAGTTAGAGCCAGATAATATTCGCGATATGTTAGCGCAACGCTATCAGGGTTCACGGTATAGTTTCGGCTATCCAGCTTGTCCGAATGTGGCGGATCAGTTGCAGCAGTTGCAAATCATGGGTACGGAACGGATGGGGATGACGATGGATGAGAGCGAACAGCTCTATCCTGAGCAGTCTACTACTGCGTTGATTGTCTATCATCCGACAGCTAAGTACTTTAGTGCGTAATAGTTTCAAGATTATACCCTCCGATTGGAGGGTATTTTTTAGGCAAAAGTAGAAGTATTGAAATTATTAATCTCACTTCTTCCACCAAGACTTTTTGTTATCAAGCATAATTTTACATCGGGGGACATCTATACTTCCTCCCTTCCAAGATTCACGATCTACAATTTTAAAATCTTTCAATATATTAACTACAGTTCCTTTTTTTGGTGTCTTGTATCTTTTGGAAACACGATGATAACCACCACCATATTCTGTTTGTTCAACCCAAAGTAGATAGTCTCCAAAATGTACTGGCACCAAAGAAAGATCTTCAATCCAATAGTAAACACGACCATAATAGTTAACATGCAACCATCTTTCCCACAACTTAGGTGAGTAACATTCATTATTTAGATTACTGTCAAAAAGACATAGCCAAAGTACATACACACCTAAAGCGTGATAGGCTTTTGTTCTTTCAATAATCCTGTCCATTGTTAGATTGCTGATTTGAACCTCAATTGCAATTTTCACACCATTGTGGACAAAAAATACATCAGATACCACTTTTCCAAAGTTTTTCTCTAATTCACATTCGGTGACATTTGGGTCTTGTTTTAAGAAATTGTATATAGTTTGTTTGCACCTTCTATGTGCTTCAGATTCTCCCTTACCATATTCACAACTTACAGGTGGTTTATGAGCAAAATGGTGAACCTTAACTTTTCCTTTGCGAAGAATTGTTTCATTTCCGCACATAGGACATTTAAAAGGTGAATCACTTTTTAATGCAATGTCTGCATATGCCTTTTTTTCATTCCGGCAAATTGAAGTCAACATTAACTACCTCATTTATTGAGATTTAGGGCTAAATCTATAGTTGTCGATCTATTATGCCCAATCGTTCGATCGATATTGATGCTCGATCGATCCTGGTACGATCCGTGATGATATTAATGTTGATTTCTTTGGTTGCGATCGCGTAGCGTGCCATCGGCAATCGGGTAGTGTAGGCAAGGATCGATCGATTTGGGATTGGTTCGAGTCGATTTCCTAAAGGGAAGGCTCTGCCAACGCATTAGCTCCAGAGTCTGGTTTGCACATCATCAGTGGTCACAAGAGTTCCTAGTATAATCATAGAGACATGTTTCTCGCACTATTTTATTTGTATGAATTACCAAAACATCATTACAATTGAGCCTGGGAAACGCAGTGGTAAGTCATGTATTCGAGGAATGAGAATCACGGCATACGACATCTTAGAATATTTGGCAGGTGGGATGACTGAAATGGAAATTTTGGAAGACTTTTCCGAACTCACTTTGGAAGACATCAAAGCTTGTTTAGCTTTTGCTGCCGACCGTGAGAAAAAGTTATTTGTAGCATCGTTATGAAGATACTTTTAGATGAAAATCTATATCCTAAAAAGCCAAATTTATGAAAATTCGAGCTGAAAAACCAGAAGATGTGAGTACTATTCACTTCGTGAATGTTTCAGCGTTTGGGCGCGATAATGAGGCAGATTTAGTTGATCGCTTGAGAGGTGGTGCGTCTACATTCTCTTTTGTTGCGGTAGAATCCGAGCAAATTTTTGGACATATTTTCTATAGCCCAGTGGAGATTGTGCAACCCGAACGTTCTGCGAATGAAGGGGACTATACTGACGATTTATTCATTCTTGGGTTAGCACCAATAGCAGTACTACCTGAGCATCAGCGAAAAGGAATTGGGTCATTATTGATTCAGCATAGTTTAGAGGAGTGCGCTCGACTGGGTTGTAAGGCTATTGTTGTGCTGGGTTATCCAGAGTACTATCCAAAGTTTGGGTTTGTTCCAGCCAAAGAGAAAGGCTTAAAGAGTGAATACACAGTGCCGGATGAGGTGTTTATGGTATTGGAGCTAGAAAGTGGTGGATTGCAGGGGTGCAGTGGCATCGTGAAGTATCGATCGGAGTTCAGCGAAGTTGAGTAGCATTCCTACTCGACATAAACTTTATTGATAAATCTTTGCCAGCCATAGCGTCAGAACATCATGTCTGAAGGCCCAAAAATTAAATTAGCTGCCGACAAGATCGCCAAAGATATTGTCGATCGAGACATCCCTATCATCTTAGATAAAAATAGTTCATTTATACTTTTATTTAGTACAATAGCTGACACAGTCGTTCTTTCAGAAATATGACTTATGCCAATTTTGCTGTACTGGGGAGATGATGAATTCGCACTGAACCAAGCAGCGATCGAACTCCAAAAAAACACCATAGATGCAGCTTGGGCAAGTTTCAATTACGAAAAAATCGCTGGTGAACAACCAGCAGGCACCATTCAAGCCCTCAATCAGGCTATGACTCCGCCCTTTGGCAGCGGCCAGCGGTTGATTTGGCTGGTTAATACCCATGTGGTGAGCCAATGCAGCGAGAGCATCTTGGCCGAGCTAGAGCGCACCTTGCCCGATATTCCCGCGACCACCACCTTACTTTTAACAACTACTAATAAGCCCGATGGTCGGTTAAAAGCCAGTAAATTTATCCAAAAACAGGCTACTGTGCGGGAGTTTGCCCTGCTGCCACCTTGGAAAACAGCGGAGATTGGCCAACAGGTTAAACAGCTTGCCCAAAAACTAGGAGTCAATCTCACCAAAGAAGCGATCGATCTACTGGCGGAATCGATCGGCAATAATACTCGACAGCTGCACACCGAACTTACCAAGCTGAGTTTATTTGCCTTCGAGCGACCCGCCCCGCTGACTGTTACCGAAGTGAGCAGCTTAGTGATGGCCACTACCCAAAACAGTTTGCAACTAGCTAATGCCCTGCGTCAGGGCGATCTGGGCAGTAGCTTGAGTTTGATTCATGCCCTGATTCAGCGGAATGAACCCGCCCTGAAAATTGTCGCCACCTTGGTGGGACAGTTTCGGACATGGCTATGGGTTAAAATGCTTACAGAGGCTGGTGCTTCAGATGAAAAAATTGCCAAGGAAGCCGAAATCGGCAACCCCAAGCGGCTCTATTTTCTGCGGCAGGATTTACAAAAAATTTCGGTGCTGCAACTGCGACAGATATTACCAGAACTGTTGTTGCTAGAATTAGCTCTGAAGCAAGGTCAAGAACCCGAGATGGTCTTACAAACTCGATCGATCGCTATTTGCCAGATTGTGACGCTGCGTTTCAGTTCAGCGGTAATTAAAATTTAAAAACCAGTGAAACGTTATAGTCTAGCTATCCGTCAGGAACTATAAATTCCACACTCTTATGAAAAATTGGCCAGCCATCTTGGGAATTGTTGCTCCTCTGGTCATCACTTTGCCCGCAGCAGCCATCTCATCCACGGAAGTAGCCAAAATTGCGAAAGCTGTCACGGTATTGATTACTACCCCTGGCGTGCAGGGTTCGGGAGCGATTATTAATCGGACTGGTAATACCTACACAGTATTGACTGCCGCTCATGTGGTCAAAAAAGCCAACCGCCAGTACACGATCGAACTCAGCGATGGGCAAACCTATCCAGTGAGCAAGCGCCAGTTGGCACCCAGCGGTAATCTCGATTTGGCCGTGGTGCAGTTCCGGAGCGATGTTAACTACTCAGTGATTAAAATTGGTGACTCTAACACTGTCCAAGAAGGTAGTGCTGCCTATGTAGCTGGATTTCCGGTGGCTACTGCGGCTATTACCCAATCGGTATATACCTTCAGTGATGGTAAAATCACTGCCAATAGTTCTAAGCCTTTTGCCAATGGTTATTCCATTGTTTATAGCTGCAATACTTTACCCGGCATGAGTGGCGGCCCAGTGCTCAATGAGCGTGGTGAGCTAATTGCGGTGCATGGCAAAGGCGATACCCAAGAACAAACTAAACAATCTGAAATAAACGCTAGTGTCTGGGTCAAGACTGGCTTTAACCTGGGCATTCCGGTAAATACCTTCCGGCAGCTGGCTAGCAAAATGGGTGTCAATTTTGGTGGTAATGTTGCGCCTCCAGTCGCTACAGTTAATCCCACTCGTAGTACTGCTGCCGATGATTTCTTTGTGGCGGCGGCCAATCAATTTCGTCAAAACGACTATCCCGGCGCGATCGAGAACTTAGATCGAGCCATTGCCACCAGACCAAACTACGTTGCTGCCTATATTGCTAGAGCTGAAGCTAATCTTTTCTTGGATAACTCCCCAGAATTAATTCGAGATGCCAATTTGGCTCTCAAGTATAAGCCCAATTCTGATGAAGCTTACGCCTTGCGGGGCGCTGGTAAAACTGGTCTGGGTGATGTAGCTGGAGCCTTTGCGGACTTGGCTAAAGCGATCGCGATTAACCCCCGCAATCCGCGTGGCTACTTGTATCGGGGTTTTACTGAATTGCAGTATGCTGATCCAAAGAAAGCCATTCGATCGATCAACCAGGCTCTCCGGATTGATCCTAACCTGGGTGATGGTTATAGCGTGCGCGCCGCAGCTAAATATCTGACGGGCGATCGACCAGGTTCGGTAGCCGATTTCAACCGCGCTCTCCAAATCAATCCTAATAGTTTCCTGGCCTATGCTTATCGGGGATTTATTGCGGTCGCAGTAGGAGATAAAGAAACTGGACTGGCGGATTTAGCTAAGGCCGTTAGCCTTAGCCCCAACAACCCGATTGGATATAGTCTATGCGGCCAAGCGCAGATGGAACTCAAGAATTTTGCTGCTGCTATTGGGCACTTTAACCGCGCCTTAGAACTCAAACCCAATTACGACAGTGCCTATGCTTATCGGGGGCTGGTTTATATTTCTCAGCAGGATTATCAAAAAGGCTTGGCTGATGTGGAAAAATCTTTGAGTATTAACCCCAACAATGAAGTTGCTTACCAGGGTCGTGCCGTTTATTATCTATTCAAAAAACAGTTTAATCGATCATTAGCCGATGCTAGTCAAGCCCTCAAAATAAATTCTTCTTCGCCTGATTCTTATGCTTTACAAGGGTTTTCTTATGTGGGTTTAAGCGATCGCCTTCAGGCTAAAAATTCTTTGCAAAAATCGGCCACTCTCTATCAGCAACGAGGAAATCGGCAAGAAGGCTATCAAACTGTGATGCAGGTGTTGAAATTACTCCGGTGAGTACTAATTATGGTTAATGAAAAGGTGGAATTGAGACCATTGACGATCGATCATCTTGATCAAATGCTCCAAATTGACCAAATTTGCTTTGGTGGTCATTGGTCGATCGATACTTACCGACGGGAATTAGCCAGTGACAATGGCCATTTTGTCGGGGCATTTGTGGATGAACAGCCAGATAATCAACTGATTGGGATGGGCTGTTTCTGGGCAATTTTAGACGAAGCCCATATTACCCTCTTAGCCATCCATCCCGACCATCGGGGGCGAGGCTGGGGCCAAGATTTACTAATTGGACTATTTGCCCAGGCCGTAGCGATCGGCATGAACTATGGCACCTTGGAAGTACGGGCTTCCAACGAAGTAGCGGTGGGGCTATACGAAAAGATGGGTTTTGTGATTGCGGGCGTGCGCAAAAAATACTACCAAGATCCAGCCGAAGATGCTTTGGTGATGTGGTGTAGTGGTTTGCAGCAGCCAGATTTTTTAGATAAATTTAAATTTGGATAAATATCGCTAAACAGGTAAATCAGTGGGCGTTGCTGAAGTAGTTGTTAAATTCGATCTAATCTAATCCTGGCTGAAACTGCCAACCGACTGGCTCTTCGGCTGTTGCTAATACCAATACTTGCTTGCCAATCCCTTCCTTGCCCATAATTGGCACTTGATCGATCGATAGTTCTATCGTCCGGTTTTGATTGGTCATCACGCTTAACTCAGAGCCAGCAGTGGCCACCATCATACCCATTAGCTGATCTTCACGACTACTAAATTGCAATACCTGGTTGCCAATATTGCCGGTTGGCACCAGTCGCAAGGCGGACACCGGTAATTGCTTGCCATAGCCCTGGCTAGTCAATAGCAGTAGATGATCACTCATTTCTACTGGCAGACAGCCTACCAGCTGCTCTTTGCTACCGACTCGTAAACCCTGCACCCCTTGAGAAGGCCGACCCTGAATTGGTAGTTGGTCGGCATTAATGGCTAATCTTAATAACCGTCCGATCGAGGTGCCAATCACCAGCTCCTTAGCATCTTGTAGTGGTGTAACAAATACCAATTGATCGCCCTCTCGCATTTTTATCAGCGCCGAACCCCTGGTGGTTAAACCAGCTAGTTCTTCAATAAGTAGCCTCTTGACTCGGCCTTGGGTCGTTAATAAAATTAGCGCCGATGTGTTTTCCGCTGGTTTCGATAAATATAAAATCTGTTCATCAGACTCCGCCAAGCTAGGAACCAAGTGCGTGGCTAGCGTTCCCACATCACTGCGTTGGAAAGTGGTGGGAATATTTTGGACTTTTAAGGGATAGGCTTTGCCACCACTACTAACTACTACTAATTCCTGGTCATTCATTACCGATTGTCTAGATATCACCACATCGCCATTATTGCTTTCCCAGCGGTTTTCTGGTTTGGTGACAGCCCGGATATAACCGCGCTGGGTAAATTCAATTTCTACCAATTGCGGTGGGGTGGGTTCGATCAATAACAGGGAAATCTGTTGTGGGCGAGGTTGCTTGGCTACTGTTGGGGTTGCTATTTTCGTAACTACAGAAGCAGATTCAGTGACATCCAGGCTAGCCGAGCGAGTTGTCTCTGGGATACTAGGACGGGGCGCACTGGGCGGTTTCTCGACATATGGCAAAATTGGTTTAGCATCTACAATTCTGGTGCGCCGGGGGTCAGAAAACTTTTTGCGCAGGGCACGGAGATCCTTTTTCATAGATTTCAGTAGCTCTTTGCGATCTTGCAGGAGCTTTTGGAAACTGGCAATCTTAGTGGCCTGTTCATCCGCTTCATTAGCCAAATTCTGCCGTTCCATACCGGTGAGGCGGCGCATCGGCATCGCCAAGATCGCATCGGCTTGGGCTTCACTCAACATCAACTGCTCCAGCATCTGAGCCTTAGCGGTAGTTCCATCCGGGGCATGGCGCAGGATATCGATTGTTTCATCCAGATTTTCCAGTGCGGTGAGCAGTCCAATTAAGATATGGGCGCGCTGCTCGCAATGTTCTAGCTCGCTACTGTATTGCCGAGTCAGTGTTTCTTCGCGGAATTTGAGAAACTCCTCCAGCATCTGGCGCAGTGTTAACTGCCTTGGTAAACCGTCCACCAAAGCTAAGAAGATTGCGCCAAAGCTGTTTTGCAGCGCAGTTTGCTTATACAAGCTATCGATTACTTGCTGATAATTGGCATCTCGCTTGAGTTCGATGACTACCCGCATCCCATCTCGATCGCTTTCGTCGCGCAGATCGGCAATGCCGACAATTTTGTGGTTATTAACTAGATCGGCAATTTTTTCGATCCAGGCCGCTTTGTTCACCTGAAACGGCAACTCCGTGATGATCAAAGAATCTCGGCGCTTTCTGGCTTTGCCAGATTTAGCTTGTTTGCTGGCTTCTTCAATATGCACAACTCCGCGCAGGGAGATAATTCCTTTGCCGGTGCGGTAAGCCTCACAAATGCCCTCGTTACCCAGAATTTCGCCACCCGTGGGAAAATCTGGCCCCGGAATGATTGTCCAGAGCTGATGATCGGGTAAATCGGGGTTATCGATCAGGGCAATGAGGCCATCTACTACTTCCCCAAAATTGTGGGGTGGTACGTTGGTCGCCATGCCCACTGCGATCCCAGAACAGCCATTCACCAATAAAACTGGAAACTGCGCTGGTAAAACCGTGGGTTCTTGCTGCGAATTGTCAAAGTTCCCAATGAAATCTACGGTGGCCGTACTGACTTCCCCCAAAACAGCTTCGTGTCCGATCGCCGATAATCGCGTTTCGGTATAACGCATCGCTGCTGGTGGGTCGTTATCGATCGATCCAAAGTTGCCATGTCCGCCAACGAGCGGATAGCGCGAAGAAAAGTCCTGTACCAGCCGCACTAGAGCGTCATAGACTGATTGGTCGCCGTGGGGGTGATACTTACCCAGTACGTCTCCGACTACCCGGGCGCACTTCCGAAACGGTCGATCTGGAGTTAAACCCAACTCGTGCATGGCATAAAGAATCCGCCGATGCACTGGCTTCAGCCCATCACGGACATCTGGTAGCGCCCGCCCCACAATTACGCTCATGGCGTATTCTAAGTACGACTGTTGCATTTCGGTATGCAGCTCCGTGGGTACGATTCTGGCTTCTGCCCCGGAGAGGTTTAACTGCTGAATCATGAAATTGAGGAGGAATGAATGGGTAGATCGTTAGAGCAACAATTTACACCATCTTTGGAACGGCTGACTTGAACTTGTTGCCCATCACCGCATTATAGTACTTGGGAACTATCGAACAGCAATATTCGCCATGAACTATTCAGGGAATTGGTTGCAACGAATTTCTAGTAACAAACCATCCGGATCATAGAAATATATCCCTCGGCCAGTGGGTCGGCTGACGGGGCCATGATCGATCGACACTTGATGTTTTTGCAAAACTGCTACCGCTGTGTCAAACAGCTCGGGTGCAATGTCAAAGGCGAGGTGACTAACCCGGGTAAATTGTTGATTCGGATCGGCTTGGGGTGGTAACAGCTCCGGCTCCCAAAACAAATCTAAAACCAGACCATCCGGTAACCGAAAGTTAGCAACCTTGCCGACTGCGACTAACTCTTTTAACGTCTCAGGGACTTCGGCTCCAGTCAGTTCCTGGAGACCCAAAACTTGACCATAGAAGCAACGGGATTTATCCATATCCTGAACATTCAACGCAATATGATGAACAGCGTGGAGCTGTCCGGTGAGTAATGCGCTAGTTGAGTCATTAATTTGCATTGGCTTTAACCCCAAGAATTTTTAACAGACGATCGATAGAGCCAGAAGCCGATCGCATAGACTAAAAAGCTCGTTCCTGTGCCCGTAATGGCACCTACTACACCCCTGACCACTACACCCTCCCGAGACTGGCGGAGATTGAGACCAGTTTTAATATCCAGCAGGGTTAAAACAGTCGCCGCAATTACAATCCAAGCTGTGATGCCAAATCGGTAGGCCAATGGCAGGGTTTCGGGGTGTTGCTGGGGCTGAGCTTGACCGAACCCCCAGGCAATCCAAAGGGCGGTCGCGATTAAACCCGCAACCCCGCAGCCATGTTGCAGTAGTTCATACAATGGCCATCGTCCGGCTGGCAAACTAAGAAAGTCGTAGTGGGTCACAAACCAACCATTTTTATGGGTAAAAGCATCCCAAATGATATGAGTAAGTGAGCCAATGGCGATCGACACCATCGCAGTTAATACTGGTGGCATTCGGGGTTGAGGTAAACAAGAAGCTAAATAGGGTGGCAGCAGGGCGATAAATGGTTTGGCAATTACCCACCGCACTATTAGCAAGAATAAAATCGCACAGGGTAAGTCGATCGTGACAATACCCCGTAAGGTATGCCCACCTTCGGGAATAATTGGAATGAACAGATCTAAATCCGGCACCATGGCTCCAATGCAGAGAGAAGCTAGATCCAAGTGTCGTCGGTAAGCATACCAAATAGGTGCAATCGCGATCGGATGAGACAGGGTGAAAGGCATCGTTCCTAAGTTTAAACAGCATCGGCAACAGATTTTTGTTGCTGTAGATAGTTGAAGACAGACTTGTCACCAATATCTGGTGGAATCGGTTGCACCGCTTTCCGATAAACAAAAACGAGAAATAAACCGGCCCACAGTGTTAATAAAACTTGCTCTACTGATGGGGGCAAAAATGAAAATAAATGACCCAGTAATAAGATTGGAATTAAGGGTGTGAGGAACTTAGTCTCTAGCCGATTGAAACAAAAAGCTTCTTTAAAGAAAATGCCAGTGAGGGCGGCAAAGATAAAGCCAATACCCAATATGGCTAGCGGGTGAGAGTAAATAAATAAACTCAATGGTTCCGGACTATAGATCGTGAAGACTGCTGCTGCCACCGTGCCAATCAACCAAAACAGTTGTAGTAAGCGGTGTAGCACTGCTAAGTAAATATGAATGTTCCAGAGGCTCAATCCCAGACCGGCACTGAATAAGAAAAACAGGGGGGTTAAGGCTAGGAGTAGTTGTGGATTGCGATTGGCCATAAATAGCACCGCCACTCCGATCGCCCAACTGCCACCGGCAACTGCTAAGCCAATCCGATACCGAATGACTTCTTGGCGATCACTATCCGTAATGGTGAATTCACCAAATTGACCTTGATAAATGGGGCTAACTGAAGTATCCATGGCACTATCTCTAGAAAAACCGTTCACCGGCAGCAAACATAATTACTATTTTATTATAGTTCGCACTTCAACTTTCCTTGATACATTTAGCGATGTCCTATCACCGAACATTTTTCAGCTCTCCTGTATGGTCTCTGGTTTGAATATCGCAGTCGCAAATACTATTCAGATATCAAGCTAAGTTCAAGAATCTTTACGGTTAGGCTGTTAACTTATAAATCTCACTTTTTCTTACTGACAAAGTTGGCCAGATTCGGTATTACTAGTAATAGCAGATTTTAAGCTGTGTTTTTAAAAATCATGGACTTGATCGTGATCAGATTTCAACCCAATTTGATCATATTTTATCCAAGAAGTTGCATATTTTATTTCTTTTCTCCAGTCTTTAAGTAGATGAGAATATTCAAGATAACTAGTATGAATTTTAACTTCTAATGATTTTATTTACATAACTGTAAATTTATGTCATCCACAAATACCAATTTAAGAGTACAGGGTTAATTAAATGTTAGAAATAGCTGCCATCAAATTCTCTCTACTTTCTTCTCTGATGACTGGGATTATGACGACGGTTTCTCCTTATTATGCTCAATTAGATTCTTTGGCGATCGCTTCAGACAGTTGCTCGAATCTTTGTATGAATGTTGATGTTAAATCTTATACAGTGCATGATTCTGAACCTGGTGAACCCAACTATCAATAACATAGCAGCTATTCTTCTTGCTCTGAAGTTAAATTGATTCTGAGAGGAGCTGGCATAATACTTTATTGGTCTTTCTATCTTTATTAAACTTTTAAAAAATACGATGAATAAACGTTACAGTCTAGTAAGTATCTGTATGAACAGCTGGCCAAAGATGTTAAGTCTGGCATAACCACATCATATTTTCAATAAAACTATGGACGTTAAAGCCGCGATTGCCTGGGCAGCAGGCCAGCCTCTCAGTATTGAAACCGTTCAACTAGAGGGTCCCCAAGCTGGAGAAGTATTAGTCGAAATTAAAGCCACTGGGGTTTGCCATACCGATGCTTACACCCTTTCTGGCGACGATCCCGAAGGACTTTTCCCCGCGATTCTGGGTCATGAAGGTGCCGGAGTCGTTGTGGAAGTGGGCGCTGATGTTAAATCGCTAAAACCAGGCGATCATGTCATTCCGCTGTACGTGCCCGAATGCCGCAACTGTAGCTATTGCCTGAGTGGCAAAACAAATCTCTGTCAATCAATTCGGATCACCCAAGGCCAGGGTTTAATGCCCAACGGCACTAGTCGCTTCTCGATCGGCGGCAAAATGCTACATCACTACATGGGTACTTCCACCTTTGCCAACTACACGGTAGTACCAGAAATATCTTTAGCTAAGATTCGATCGGATGCCCCCTTTGATAAAGTTTGCTACATTGGCTGCGGTGTCACCACTGGCATTGGCGCAGTTATCAACACCGCCAAAGTCGAGCCTGGAGCAAATGTGGTGGTTTTTGGGTTGGGCGGCATCGGGCTGAATGTCATTCAAGGAGCCAGAATGGTGGGAGCCAACAAAATCATTGGCGTTGATATCAATCCCATGAAACAGCCCCTAGCCAGGAAGCTAGGTATGACTCATTTTGTGAACCCCCGCGAAATCGAGGGCGATTTGGTAGCTCATTTAGTAGAACTCACCGATGGTGGAGCCGATTATAGCTTTGAGTGCATTGGCAATGTCAATCTGATGCGTCAGGCGTTGGAATGCTGCCACAAAGGCTGGGGAGTGAGTGTGATCGTCGGAGTGGCCGGAGCTGGTCAAGAAATTAAGACTCGACCATTTCAGCTAGTAACGGGTCGGGTCTGGAAGGGCACCGCTTTTGGGGGAGCCAAGAGTCGGACAGAGGTACCCAAGATTGTTGATTGGTATATGGATGGCAAAATCAATATTGATGATTTGATTACAGAAGTGATGCCGATCGAACGAATCAATGATGCTCTAGACATTATGCACAGAGGCGAAGGCATCCGTACTGTGCTAACTTTTTAGGCGACTCCTAATGACTACAATTACTCTAAAATCTCAAGCAGCTTGTTTTGACGGCACGGTGGGTTTTTATGAACATCATTCATTAGTTTGTAAAAGCATGATGCAGTTGGCGGTTTATCTGCCGCCCCAAGCGAAATCGTCGTCGGTACCAGTGCTGTACTTTCTGTCGGGGCTAACCTGCACCCCCGAAAACTTTATCACCAAGGCGGGGGCACAGCAGTTTGCGGCACAGCATGGCATTATGCTGGTAGTCCCAGATACTAGTCCTCGGCAAACCAGTACTCCCAATGAAGACCTGGAGTGGGATTTGGGAACGGGGGCAGGGTTTTATGTGGATGCCACCGAGCAACCTTGGGCGAATAACTATCAAATGTATAGTTATATTACGGAAGAGCTACCGGCTCTGATTGCGGCTAATTTCCCGGCTAACATGCAGCGCCAGGGAATTTTTGGCCATTCCATGGGTGGTCATGGGGCGTTGGTCTGTGCTTTACGGAATCCAGATCGGTATCGATCGATCTCAGCTTTTGCGCCAATTGTGGCACCGATGAGCTGTGCTTGGGGTCAGAAGGCTTTACGAAACTATTTGGGTGAAGATGCCGTGAAACCGATGCTCAGCGGGCGATCAGCTTGGGCGGCCTATGATGCCAGTGAGTTAGTCAAAAATCAGCAGTTGCCTTTTCCAATTTTGATCGATCAAGGATCTGCTGATGGCTTTTTGGTAGATCAGTTAAAACCAGAGATCTTGGTAGCGGCTTGCCAGCAGTCCAACCAAGTTTTGAATTTTCGGCTGCGACAAGGTTATGATCATAGCTACTATTTTATTTCGACTTTTATGGCCGATCATTTGCAACATCATGCTCACTGGCTAAATCGGTGAAATAGAGAGCAGCCGTTAATCAGCGCACAGCAGACTTGTTCACTTATTTTCGGAGCAGACGCAGGCCACTGAGTGTTACTAACACCGTGGAACCCTCATGCCCAAATACGCCTAGCGGTAAATTCACTGTTCCGACAAAATTACCAATCAGTAGCATCACGATAAAAGACAACGCAAAAACAATATTTTGCCGGATAACTATTTGGGATCTGCGTCCCAGCTTAATCGCGGTTTCGATTTTGCCCAGAGCATCAGTCATCAACACCATGTCAGCAGTCTCTAAAGCCACATCACTACCCACCGCGCCCATGGCAATTCCGACGGTAGCTACGGCCAACGCCGGGGCATCATTAATGCCGTCACCGACCATCGCGACCCGTTGATACTTGTCCTGAAGCTGCCGAATGATGTCCACCTTCGCCTCTGGCAATAAATCAGCGTGGAATTCGGTAATCCCAAGTTGGGTGGCGATCGACTGGGCACAAGCCTCATTATCACCAGTGATCATCACGGTCTGGATACCTAATTTCTGGAGGCGGGGCATTAGATTAACTGCCTCTGGCCGTAGCTGATCTTGAAGAGTAATAGCTCCTTGGACTTGGCCATTGACCATGACCCAAGTGATGATTTTGTCAGCAGTGTGGATCGCCCATTGGCTGGGCGGCGGTACCTTGCCTACCGCGATTAGCTGACCAGCAATTTCACCGGTAATCCCCACACCGGGCTGAGCCTGAACATTAGTAGCCATCGGTAAAACAATATTGTGTTGCTGAGCTAATTTACCAATAGTTTGTCCGATCGGATGTTCGGAGCTGCTTTCGATCGCCGCCGCCCAAGTCAAAACCTGTAAAGCTGGAGCAGACAATATCATCGGGTCGCTAGCAATCATCTCACCCTGTTTATTTTGGTACCAAACTTCACTGACTTGCAGTTGCCCCGTAGTCAAGGTGCCAGTTTTGTCAAAGGCGATCACCCGGATCTGTCCGATCGCCTCTAAAGTAGTAGCATTTTTAAACAAAATACCCTGCTGAGCACCATTGGCAATTCCTGATAGCAAACCCGGCATAATGGCAGCCATCAAGGCACAAGGCGAAGCCACTACCAAAAAAATCAAGGCGCGGTAAATAGTGGTTTCCCAGTCCCACCAACCCAGCAGCGCTGGCGCAGTGCCAATTAATAGACCACTACCCACAATTATGCGGGCATAAATACGCTCAAACTTTTCAATAAAATTTTGGGCAGGCGTATTCTCGGTTTGTGCTTGTTGCACCAGACTGATAATGCGCTGAATCAAGCTGCTAGCAGGGGGCTGGTGGACGGTTAGCTGCAAAACCCCGTTTCCATTAATGGTGCCGCCAAAAACTTCATCGCCAATGGTTTTATCTACCGGTAAAGATTCGCCAGTAATGGCTGCTTGATTGATGGCGCTTTGACCATCACTAATGATGGCATCGGTGGGAATCAGTTCACCGGGTTTGACAAGGATGCGATCGCCAATTTGCAACTCTTTAATGGACACTGACTGTCCATCTAATAACCAAGCGACATCGGGAGTGAGACTCATCAGGCTTTGAATGCTTTGGGCCGTGCGCTGCATGGCGTAGCCTTCTAAAGCACCACTAATTGCAAAAATCAAAATTAGGACGGCTCCATCCACAATTAAGCTGTAGTCTCGTTGCCACAAACCCAAGCCAGCTGCCCCCAACGCCGCCACAATCATCAGCAGATCAACATCTAATTCTCGTTCTTGCCAGAGGGTCGTTAGCCCTTCGATCGCGCTACCATAGCCGCCAACTAGATAGGCCAACGCCAACAGTCCTAGACTGATCATGGGGTTCGCCGACAACAATAGCCAGCCCCCCAGCAGCAATAGTCCACAGGCACCAGCCAGGAGGGCATCAGGATGCTCTTTAATAGCCGGGAAAGATTTATAAATCATTGGAAGTGGAAGATGGTATAACGACTGCGGCTCAACCATCTTAATATTTTTTGCCGGAAACCTGATCGATATTGATTGGTTGTTGGGGGATAGCGTTAGAATATGGTGATGGAATCGATCGATCAGATCCTCGACATCATCATTCAAGAACCAGCCTGGGACAGCTACCGAGCCTGGCAAGAGATTCTAATGGCTTGGCCACCAGTGATTAGCGCTCTGAAAATTCCCCACCAGTCCGATCGAGATCTTTACCCCAGATCGCGGGTGGAAGATACTCTCTATGTTGCGACCATCAGTGCCAGCCTGGCCGATCATTGCACTTGGCAACGGCGGCAGATCCTAAAAGAACTTAACAACCACATCACCACGCCGCTCACCGAGATTCGATTTGCTAGTAGTCGCTGGCAACCCGCGTCTCCCCCTACTCCGACCTTAGATAGTTTGGGCGATCGATCACAAGAGCGCTGTTTTTGTCCACAGTGTGGCGCTTGTACACCACGTTGGGAACTCGATCGCTGGTTAGAATGCCGGTTTTGTGTGTCTAAACGCTGGCGATAGTATCCATCATAAACACTGGAACTGGCTCGCTGGAATGTTTCGTCATGATGGTGACGGCCGGAGCCGGAGCTAGGGGCGATCGTAATTTGGTGAGATTGACGGCGCAGGCTTTTAACTCCGGCTGCTTGGAATCTGGGCAGACATGACCATGGGTGATCACATTAGCCTCGGCTTGGTCTGCCCATAGTTCACCCCAGTGCATCGGCACAAATACTGTGCCGGGGGCAATAAATTCAGTGACCAGCGCCGGAAACTGGGCTTGTCCGCGCACCGACTTCACTTTTACCAGATCCCCTGACTCAATACTTAATTTACGGGCATCCTTAGGATGAATTTCAATAAACGGCTGGGGGTGCATTTGCTGAATCTTGGGAATCCGGCCAGTGCGGGTGAGGGTATGCCAATGACCATAAAGACGACCCGTCGTCAATATCCACGGATAATCAGGATTAGCTGGTTCAGCTAATCCTCGGGTGTGGTGGGCGACAAACTGGGCTTTTTTGTTGGGTGTATGGAAACGGTAATCGGTATAGAGACGTTTGCCTAAACGCTTGGTGGTAAATTCGGCAAAAGGCCACTGGGTGGGACCGTTCTCGGCCAGTTCTCGATGGCTTAAGCCGGTCACATCACAGGGACGACTACGGGTGAATTCGGTGAATTCTCGATAGACTTCGGCGCTGTTGCCAAAAGCAAATTGCTTAGTGAAACCTAGTCGCCGCCCAACTTCTGCAAAGACTTCCCAGTCAGCTTTCGCTTCGCCCGGAGCCACCCGAAAAGCCGGACAGAGCGTGACCACCCGCTCGGAGTTGGTCATTACTCCAGTCTTTTCGCCCCACTGGGCTGCTGGCAGCAACAAATGAGCATATTTAGAGGTTTCGGTGGGGTAGTAAGCATCTTGATGAATTGTGAAGGGTGATTTGGCGAGGGCGGCTTTAGTCCGTACTAAGTCCGGCAAGCTCACCGCTGGGTTCGTCGCGACAATCCACATCACTCCCACCGCATCCTGCTCCAGACCATTAATCATTTCGCCCACTGTCCGGCCAGGGGTAGTAGAAAGTTTGCCTGGTGGTAGATTCCAGAGTTTTTCCACTGCCGCTCGATGTTCAGGATTGTTTACCAGCCGATATCCCGGCAAGATGTGTGCCAGACCGCCCGCTTCCCGACCACCCATGGCGTTGGGTTGACCAGTTAGCGAAAATGGCCCCGCACCAGGCTTGCCAATTTGCTTGGTCATCAGGTGCAGGTTAATGATGCTACGAACTTTAGCAGTGCCTTCTGTGGATTGATTGATCCCCATCGACCATAGCGATAAGACGCGCTTGGATTCCGCCCACCAGCGAGCAGCCGTTTCTAAATCGGCTTGGGCAATGCCACAGCGTTCGGCCACTAGGGCTGGAGTGTAGTGGTTAGCAACTTCGGCGCAAGCTTCAAAATTGTCGGTGTGTTGCTTGATAAAGTCTCGATCGATCTCCCCCCAGTTAATTAGCAAGTGAGCCATGCCATTGAGCAAATCGATATCACTGCCTGGTTTGATCGCTAAATGTAAGTCGGCAGCTGCGGCGGTGGCCGTGCGGCGCGGATCAACCACCACCATTTTGACATGATGGTTTTTCTTGTGATATTTCTTCAGCCGGTTAAATAATATCGGATGACAGTCGGCGGCATTGGAACCAATAATAAAAGCGTAGTCGGTTTGGTCGATATCGTCATAGCAACAGGGCGGACCGTCAGCACCAAAGCTTTGAATATAGCCGGATACCGCCGAAGACATGCAGAGTCGAGAGTTGGCATCAAAGTTATTGGTACTCAAGCAGCCCTTCAGCAGTTTCTGGGCGACGTAGTAATCTTCGGTCTGGAGCTGCCCAGAGCCATACATACAAATGCCTTCACCACCTTGCTCCATCATCACTTGCCGGATGTTGCTGGCGATCCGATCGAATGCTACATCCCAGCTCACTCTTTCAAACGGCTGATCCAACCGGTCGCGCAGCATTGGATAGAGCAATCTGCCCTCATCCAAAGATTCGGCGATGGTGGCTCCTTTGACACAAACCATCCCCTGACTAGAAGGATGCGCTTTATCTCCCACTACTTTCCAAATGGGGCGACCTTTAATATCGCGAGTAATGGGTTTACCAGGACGAGCGGGCGGCGATGCTTCCAAGCCGCAGCCCACGCCGCAATAGGGGCAAAGAGTTTTAGTCGGGTCAGCCATAGGTCAAAAGGTGATACTAAACTTCTACAGTTGCTTATTTTTTAGCGGTGCTTCTGTATCAGTCAATACGGAATAAAGATGGCCTAGCACAGCAGAAATCCCTCAAGCGAGGGATTTCTTGATTAGTATGATAGTCGTTAACTCGATACCCCTATCTGTTCCACCGCTGCGGCCTCTTGGCCAAAGGAGTTTTGAGGCTCCTTCAAGAAGAAAGCACAGAGCGAGGCGCAGACTAAGGCTGTAATCCCCATCGTGGCGAACAAAGTCGAGTTGTTGGTGAGACTTTGAATCGTTAAGTAAACTACGCCACCAAAGTTACCGTAGGCACCCACATTTCCAGCAATTTGACCGGTGATTTCGGGCTTAATCAAAGGCACGATCGCAAAAGTACTACCAGCCCCAGCTTGGGCGCACAAACCACCGAACATCAGGACGGCAACCGCCAATGGTAGTGCCCAGTTAGAATTAATCTGGCTAGCTGTCAAATATGCCACTCCAGTACCAGCCGCTGTCGCTGTCATAATCCATTTGCGACTACCTAATTTATCTGATAACATGCCGCCACTTGGCCGTGAGAACAAGTTTAGTAAAGAGTAACTAGCCGCAATCATTGGAGCAAACATATCGCTCAAACCAAAGGTGTCGTGAAAAAAGATAGGTAGCATCGATACTGCGGTTAACTCTACACCAAAGTTAGTCGCGTAAGTAAATTGCAACAAAGCTACTTGCCGGAAATGATAGCGCTCATTTTGGTTGTAGACCGTTTTACCTGTCACTACGTCTTTATTTACTTGCCAAGCTTGGTAAGTTTGATAGCTATACAAACCAGCTAATAATACCCAAATAATATACATTTGAGGCGCATTCAAAAAAGCGATTTTGGGTCTGGCTAACTGCCATACCATCAGGCCAAGAGCAAAAATTAAACCGAAATTCATGGCCAGTAGACCCCAAAAACCTTGGGGAGAGGTGACTACGATCGAGCCGTATTTTTTAGGACGTTTATATTCCTTGCCGGGGGGTGTATCGGTAACATTGAAGTAATAAATTACACCATAGATAGCTGCAATTACACCAGTGAGAGCGATTGTTGCTCGCCATTGAGATTGACCACCCAATATTAAGGTAATGCCTGCTGCGGTAGCTGGCAATCCAAAGTTAGCAATAAAAGCCCCAAAATTTCCCCAGCCGCCATAAATACCTTGAGCCAAACCAATTTCTTGCTTAGGGAACCACTCGGCTACCATCCGAATTCCTAGTACAAAGCCAGAACCAACAATACCCATTAGCAATCGGCTCCAAAGCAATTGATTAAAATCTTGAGCCATCGCTGTAGCCAGACAAGGTAACAAGGTAAAAATCAATAAACTGGCATAAGTACGGCGCGGGCCAAAACGATCAAGTAAGGCTCCAATTACAATGCGAGCCGGAATAGTAGTTGCGATATTGCAAATCAGAATGGCTTTGATTTGCGATCCACTTAAGCTTAATTCTTTGCCAATGACGGCAGCAAAAGGTGCAAAGTTAAACCAGCAAGCAAAAGTGATGAGAAATGCTAGCCAGGTCAAGTGCAAAATGCGAAAGCGATCACGGAATGAAAATAGGTTTGCCAACATAGAATTAATATAAAAGTCGGGGCTAGTTGGTGGTTATTTAAAGTGCCACTGAACTAACGTCAGCCTATTAGGATCGACCTATACAATTCGTATTATTAGCTACCAAATCTTAAAATCTGTAAATTAGTTGCAACTTAAGTATGCGTTTTACGCATGATATGCCAAAATCTCCACCGCTCTACCCGCACTAGCCTGGTGGGCAAAGGTGATTTTCCAATAACTGGTAGGCAGATAGGGCAACAGCTCCGACCATTCGATCGCTACAATTCCGGGTTCTACTTCCAACCCTTCCCAATATTGTTCCGGGTGCAGAGCAATAACCTCATCCCGCTCCAGCCGATACAAATCCAGATGGTAAAGCGGATAGCGTCCTGCTAAATATTCATTCACCAAAGTAAAAGTAGGACTGGCCACTGCACCAGTAATATCCAAACCAGCTGCTAATCCCTGCACAAAAGTGGTCTTGCCACTGCCCAAATCACCAAATAGCAACAACACTGCTCCCGGTAATAGTTGGGAAGCAAAATCATAACCCAGCTGTCTAGTTGCCGATTCATTTATTAGTAATTCATGATGCTGATCGCTCATTTTCTCTCACTTCTTTCGCTTCCGACTTCTGCTGACGATACCAAAAAAACAACGCCCGACCTAATTTTCGGGAGTTGTGACGGAGCGAGCCTTTGTCATCTTCTTCCATCACATTGACCGACAAAATCTGTCGTCCTAATTTCTGAACAATTTCTTCATCTAGTAGCACTGGGAAAGAATCCCCCTGAGCGTAGCGATCCAAGCAAGTTGCCGAAGGACTGGTCTTTTGGACTAACACGGCATTAAAAAGCCGCTGACCACAAGCATGATCGATCGCCTTAATGTGATCACTAACGCTATAGCCAGTGGTTTCACCGGGCTGGCTCATGATGTTACAAACATAAATACAGGGTACCCGGCGCTTGGCAATGGCTTGAGCTATTTCTGGTACCAGAAGATTAGGAATAACACTGGTGTACAAACTACCTGGTCCAATCAAAATGTAATCGGCTTCGCCAATTGCTTTGAGCACTGCAGGCAAAGCTGGGGGTCGCTCCGGAATACAACCGATTCGGACAATTTGACCACCAGCTTCGGTAATCCGCGACTCGCCTTCAATCCGGCGGCCATCGGCCAATTCTGCCCACAGATCGACGTGGGTTAGAGT
>JAYUSR010000040.1:0-7340 GCA_043755575.1 Synechococcales cyanobacterium | reverse complement strand
TTGTCGCCAGATGATTAAAGCAAAGGCTTTCAAAATAATTAGTTCTGGGAACTGGGCTGGTGGTTGACATCTTGGTGCCCCCAATGCTCGGAAGCAGCGGTAAGTTCGATCGAGAAACTTTTCAGCGTCGTAAATCTCGGCAAAGGCTTCTACATATTCCTGGGCAATCTCTGGTAATGGCCTGGTCGGGACAAAATTCATCAGAGCTGTTTGGTTGAGGTTAGCATTTTGGGCGCGCATCCGGCCTTCTTTTTCTAAACGATGCCACAAAGCTGTATTGGGTAAAGCCTGGAGCATGGCAAAGGTGGTAGTAGGAATGGCTGACTGTTCCACAAACCGGACGATCCGCTCACCTGCCCCGCTTTTTTCACCATCGAAGCCAATAATAAATCCGGCCATCGGGCGTAAACCAACCTTCGTGATCGCGGCGATCGAATCGCTCAGAGAACCCCGCGTGTTTTGGAATTTTTTGGTCATGGCCAAGCTTTCTTCATCAGGGGTTTCAATGCCCAAAAAGACCGCAGCAAAGTTGCAATCCACCATCATTTCCATCAGTTCTTGGTCTTGGGCTAGATCGATCGAGGCTTCCGTATCAAACCGGAAGGGGTACTGATGCTCAGCCTGCCAAATTTTCAGCTCTTGGAGTAACAGCTTCACATTGCGTTTATTGCCAATAAAGTTGTCATCCACCATAAAGACTCCGCGCCGCCATCCCAACTGATAAAGGCATTCCAACTCAGCCAAGATTTGAGCGGGTTCCTTGGTGCGGGGCTTGCGGCCATATAAAACAATAATGTCGCAGAATTCACACTGGAAAGGACAACCCCGCGAAAATTGAATCGACATCATGTCGTAAGCATCAAGTTCCAAGAGGTCATAACGGGGAATCGGCGTGGTAGTCACATCTGGCTTCACCCCATCCGATCGAAATACTCCGCTAGTCTCACCTTTCTCGATCGCATCCAAAAACATGGGTAAGGTGATTTCACCTTCATCCAGAATCATAAAGTCTACACCGGCCTCAGCCGCCACATTTGGTGTCGAAGTTGGATAAGGACCCCCCACCGCCACTAGTTTATGATGTTGCTTAGCAATCTTAATTTGAGCCAACAAATCATCTTTTTGGACAATCATGGCCGACATAATTACAACATCTGCCCAGTGCCACTCTTCTTCGGTGACCGATCGAATATTGCGATCAACTAACTTAAACTCCCAAGTCTGCGGTAATATTGCGGCTACTGTAACCAATCCCAGAGGTGGTAAGACAACTTTGCGATCGACTAACTCCAAAATCTTTTCATAAGACCAAAAGGTTTTAGGAAATTGGGGGTAAAGCAAGAGTACGCGCATAAAACCTCGGTAAATTCACACAGACAAGCTGATTCAATAACTAGCCGTTTCAACTGCTGACTACTACTAATACTAACAGCAGTCCAATCTGACCAAAAACTATGATATTATCATGAGCATTTCGATCACCATCGGCACAAGCAAAGTTATCGATCCCTTAGATCTGTGCCAGCAATTTCTATCCCAATCTGCCACCCAGCGTCTAGAAACCTTACAAAAGATGGGTTTGGAGAGATATCATCAATTGCTGTGTCACTTGGCCTATACAGAAGCTAATCACAGGTGTTTACAGCATTTTTTGATTAATCCCCACCAGGTCAAGTTTCCTCAGCTCCAAGGTGCTGATTTAAGAGGTCTAAATCTTCAGGGAATGAACCTAGTGCGGGCAAAATTCAACCAGGCACAGCTACAGAGCTGCTGTCTCCGGTCTGCCGATCTAATTTTTGGAAACTTTACCGGAGCCGATCTTAGTAATGCTGACTTGCGTAGTTGCACTGTCCATGAATCACAATGGGACAATGCCATTGTGATTCACTGCGACCTGCGTGGTGCTGTTGGACTGACCCCCCCACAACAGCGATTACTGCGTCAACAGGGAGCAATCCTTGATTAGGGTTAGGGTTCTACGATCGTTTCAACTTCTCCATTTGGTTTAAGAAGCACCCGCACATCCTGACCCTTACCACTAGGAGAGACAAGCTTTTCACCAGAGCGCAGGAAATTAGTTTTGTCTAAGTAATTTTTGGAGACATCACCTTGAGGCGTAACCCGAACGACCTTACCACTCTTATCTAAGCGAATTACATATTGAAGTGTTTCACTGAAATTTGGATCAGCCTTCCATCTTTTCTGGAAATGAGCTTGAGTTTGGTTGGCTTGCATGGACTCAGCCGAGTTAGCTTGAGGTGCCTCTAAAGGATTGGCATTACTATCGGCTGGCAGTTGCTTAACAGGAATGTCACTATTTTTAGACTCTGCTGGCGCAAATAAATCATCACCAGCAGCTACTGAGCCCGGCAAACTGTCATTAATGGTTGGCGGTGCTGCGGGGCGCTTAGTAGCCTTCGCTGATTTTACTGCTTTGCCATTTTGGCGAGCAGGTTTGGCAGTTTCTAAATTCGTATTGGGTGGTAGATCAGAGTTGGCTGCCAGCTGATCCACACTAAAACCACTACTAGCTTCAGAACCTACTGGCACACCTTGTGGCACTGGCCCACTGGGAAATTTGCTGGCAGTGAGAACTCTTCCCGGAACAGCAGGGGGTTGGGCTTTGCTGAGGGTTGGAGATTTGCTACTACGACCAGATTTCGCAGTATTTACTGAATTGGATGAGCCAGACTTGGTGGAGAAAGAGCCTGTGCCCATGCTAAAACCACCGGTTGCAGGAGTAGCTAAACCAGAAGCATTGCTGCCAGGGATTTGAACAGCACCTGTACCTATTCCCGAAGGTGATGGAAAACTCGGAGCGCTGGGAGAACCCGCAATAACTGTTGCACCTGGAATACTCGCTGGTCCAGAACTGCTAACAGTAGGAGTGGCTGTCGCATTGGGACTACTCTCTAATCCACTAGGCAATGGCACCGAAGACGATGGCTGAAACTCGCCGACAGAAGTAGAAGCTTTGGCCATTGCTGTCGGATTGACCACTGGCTTGCTGGACAGCCCGCCTTCCTTGCCTCCATTTCCGCCGAGCAGAGATGCCGCAATAATCCCGGCTGCGACCGTACCTACTCCTAACCAAGGCCAGTAAGTTGATAAGGGCGATAGAGAAGAATCTGGAGCACCAGTGAACCTGGATTTATTGAAGGTGATATTGGGTACTTTGAATCGTTCTGAGCTTTTTTTAACGTGTTGCAGAGAAGATGCTGCTCCAATATTGCTAAATTCTTCAGGATTTCTATTTTTACTGTTTTGATCTACAGACTTGGCGACCCGAGGCTCGGTCACATTGTTAGCAAAACGATTCGTTACAGCTGGAGTAATGTCCGGCTGGATAACTTCTACGGTGGTTTGTTCACCAACTAATGGTGAAGCAATTGCGGCGCCAAAGTCTGTCATCTCACCAGTAACTGCATTGCTGACGGGTAATACGCCTTCGGCTAGAGTACTCGCTAGATCGAAGAGCTGCAAGGTGTTAAGGGAAACCATTACTTGATCATCTGTTGCGATGTTGCCCAGATATAGTAAGTGGCGGGATAAACCATCAGCTTCTAGGTGAGGTTGATCGCTAGTCATGTTGAGAGCATCGATCGGTCGATCGACACTATTAACAGAAGCATCACCCATTTTGATTTTGATTGAACCGTCACCGACTTTAAGATTGAAATTTCCTGGTGCGGGAGGCTTGGGTTGTAGACTCTCTAAGGGCTTGGTTTGATCAATATTTAGCTGAGGTAAAGGGGTTTTGGACAATAGCTTACCCACATAACCCTCCACCGCTTGATGTAAGGATTCCAGCTTGCTCCGATCGCCAGTAATCCTGATTGGTGTTTGCTCGGGGCGATCTGGATCGGTCAATCCCAAAGAAAACTTCAGGGGATTGGGCTTGTTAAAATTCATCCAAGTAGGAAAAGGCGATTTTTTATCCTCGATCATCAGATCGCAGGTATCTTGGCTATAACGTCTAAAATTCTGATTAAAAGAAGAAGGATTCATAGTTTCTTATTTAGTTAAGGGAGCGGTTGAGTAGTGATGCCCATAGATGTTTGTGACCATTGGGAGCACTGTAAAATAACAAATCTATTAATAGCTTGCAGGCAGCTTTGCTTAAAATATCTGTTGAAGCATTGGGAACATCTTCCATGCGTTCCTGGTATAGCTCGATAAATTTGTCGGTGTAGTCAGCCAGCACTGGTTCTTGCTGCGGCAGTCGATCTCTTTGCCAGGTTTCTTCCAACAAGTTAACTGCTGCTCGAATTTTGGACTGCTCCTGATGAGCTAAGTGAGAAGCAATCAACACCAACGCCCGACCCTCTTCCATGTCTAATTTTTTGCGTCCTCCAGAGCTTTTGCGCTGCGGATTGGATTGACGCAACCTCCATAGACTAACTCGATCAGCTACGACCGATTCTAGATCAAGGATTTTAGCCGACTGCAACATGGCTTCTGAACCGAGTGTAGCAATTGATTCGAGGCTAAGTAACACCAGATCTAGTTGGGTTTTCATATTGACTAACTGCGGTAGCTCTAGCGTTTGCTGCAGAGCTAATTCGTCCAACTTGATATTGACTGCATGCATTTTTGTGCTGGAATACATAATATGAAGATTAGCTGAAATAGCTAGCTGACAATGAGCTGTTGCCAATACTGCAACAACTTGATTATATCGGACAAAGCTGACAGTAAATACCGTTAAATTAGCTGATTTTTTAGAGATAAAGATCTCAGCATATTAGCTAAGACGAGTAACTGTAACACCCGCGCCACCATCACTAGTATCAGCTAATTCAAATCCTTTCACTTGCGGGCTATGCATCAAAAAGTCGTGTACGCCCTGCCTTAATTTACCAGTTCCTTTACCATGAATAATCCACATTACTCCACTAGCATACGCTGCATTCATGGCTCGATCGATCTCCAAAACAGCAGCATCTACTCGTTGCCCTCTAACATCGACCGTATTTTGACTAGTACGCGGCAAAATTTTCCCTGGCTGCGGTTCAGTCTCTTCTCTAGGCTTGGCTTTTACAGAGGCTTGTTTGACTGGAATTTTCGGTTTTTCACCAGTCAAAGATTCAACATCGGCCAGAGAAACTGACACTTTCATCAGACCAAACCGCACCTGAAGATTGCCTTGGTCATCAGCTAAGGTGAGGACTTCAGCGGTCTGTCCTAATCTGGGCACCCTAATTTTTTCGCCAATGTGCGGTTGATAGCCAATCGGCATGGAGATCGGCATGGTTTTTTGTCCACTGGCTAGCTGACTTAGACTAGCGGTGGCTTGTTGAGCTGATTGAGCTGTCTGGGGACCTTGTTGCAGCTTGCGAATAACTTGGGCAATCGTGGCTTTGGCTTGATCAAGTTCGGCTTGAATAGCCTGCTCTTGGGCAATTTTAAGATTTTGTTCGCGGGCTTGTAAGTCGGCGGCTTTCCGACTGACCTCTTGATAAAACTGCTCGGCTTGTTGGAGTAATTGTTGCGCAGCTTGCGCTTTTTCTTCTTGCTGGCGACGTTGGGCTTCTAAACCAGCAATCACTTCATTAACTTCGATGGTGCCAGAAGAGGCGATGTGGCTCTCGGCCATCACAATTACTTCTTCGGCTAAACCTAAGCGACGAGCGATCGCCAGGGCATTAGAACGACCCGGAATGCCCCACAATAGCCGATAGGTAGGAGATAAGCTCACGTCGTCAAACTCTACTGAGGCGTTCTCAAATCGCTCATCTTGGTATTTCAGCGCTTTGAGTTCGCCGTAATGAGTGGTGGCGATCGTCAGATAAGTACGATCGGCTAGAGTTTTGAGCAGAGCAGTGGCCAGGGCACTTCCTTCCGCTGGATCAGTCCCGGCCCCGACTTCATCTAACAAAATCAAGGCCGCTGCTGGCTTCTCCGTCGCCGGAATCGCCGCCAGAATTCTACTGATGCGCCGAATGTGGCCAGAAAAAGTGGAAAGGCTTTGCTGGAGGGATTGCTCATCGCCAATATCAGCCAAAACTTCACTAAACCAGGGAATTTCTACCGGCTCTTTGGCTGGAATAAATAGCCCCACCTTAGCCATTAAGGACACCAGAGCTAGAGTTTTGAGAGTAACAGTTTTCCCCCCCGTATTGGGTCCCGTAATGGTCACAACTCTGGTCTGGGGTTGAATCACTAAATCGGTAGGTACTACCTCTGGCCCTTGCTCATTGTGTTGTTGCCACAGCAGTAGGGGATGGCGCAAATGGCGCAGGGTGGTTTGAGCTAAGCACTCTTGGTCATGAATATCAATTAAGTGCGGCGGATTGGCTCCCAGCCAATTCCCATAGCGCCAACGCGCCGTAGCCAAGTCTAAGGAGATAGCGGCCACTAGCAGTATTTCCAAATCAGTTTGGACTGCCGCTACCTTGGCACTTAGCTCCCGACAAATGGCTTCAATTTCTCGCTGTTCTTGGCGCTGATGTTGGCGCAGCTGATTACCCAGATTTACTACGCTGTTTGGTTCTACATAAAGTGTCGAGCCACTAGCCGAGACATCGTGGACAACCCCGGAAATGGTCTCTTTGTGGGTTGCTTTGACCTGAATTACAAATCGATCGCTACGCTGGGTAATGACTGGCTGGTGAATGGCATTACTGTGCCGCTGGAGAAGATTATTTAGAAGACGTTGAATTCGATCGCGACAGGTTTTGATTTCAATCCGAACTAGGCGCAGTTTTTCACTGGCTCGATCAGTCACATCGCCTCGATCATCAATGCAGTGATAAATATCCTGTTCTAGTTCCGGATAGGTGCGAATATTTTCGATTAAGGTTTGCAGACCAGAAATATTTTCGCCATTATCAATCACCCGTCGCAATTTGCGCATCCCCGCTAGGGTGCTGGCAATATCGTATAGCTCAGCACCAGTCAAAATACCCTGCAAGCCAGCTCTTTCTAGAGCTAAACCAATATCAGTAATGCCCTCAAAAGACAAACTACTGCTCAATTGGCTTTCTAAAACACCAATCTCTTGAGTTTGACGCAGTAGCGATTGACTCTCGGTGATGGTTGTTGGGATTGGTAAATGGCGCGCGGCCATCACCCCTAATTTTGTCACCGCAAAACTGGCCAAATGCTGACATAGTCTCGGCCATTCCAATAATTCCAGGGTTTCAGTCTGAATCACAATTTACCAGCTTTAGATCACAAATCGCACGAAGTCGGGTAGGCAGTGTTCACCACTTCTAACCAGATTATAATTACAAAGATTTGTTTGCTGCCAGTAAGTCTTAGAAGCCCATCGCACTGGCTACCGATCGCAAGTCTGGGGCAATCCCTTGTTTAAACTGACTGAGGCTGTGCTTAATGGC
>JAYUSR010000039.1:0-2524 GCA_043755575.1 Synechococcales cyanobacterium | reverse complement strand
GTTAGTTGATAGTAGCTGCGGACAACTTCTGACCAGGTTTGAGAATGGGAAAATGTTTCTTGCATAATGTTGAGTTCTGGTGCCACTGAATATTTTATGATCTGGAGAATCTGGCTAGATTGGATTTGGCAGCTAACCCGGTGAATACCACTAAGGTGCCGAGCAATAATGCACCAATGGCCTGATGACTGACCGTCAAAGGCGCAACCTGGAGGCGTAAATAGAAAGTTGATAAACCCAAGCCCATCTGAAGAATCATTAATCCACCTACAGCCCAGCCTAACCATCGTAGTAGAGGATCTGTCGAAGGTCTACGCCACAGGAGTAGTAAGAACACCAAAATGCTGACAGTAGCAGGAATCACACCGAGTAAGTGGCTGTTCATTACCGCACACAGTTGACTATTCCCCAAACACTGATGTAGCGCCCAGCGGGAGCCAACGACTGCCCCTAACAAGCATTGTAAATAGATGATAATTGCTGCCACCAAACCAGCTCCGACGAGAGAGCGGTGGATGGGCGCGACACTGACCGGCCATAGTCCCACCCCAATAATCAATAAACTAGAAAAAAATAGCAATGCGGTGCCAAGGTGAGCCGTGACAATATCAAAGCGTAATAGCTCAGTCACAGTCAAAGCACCAAGCAGGGCTTGAGTGAAAATTAAGAGGAGCGAAATGGTGGAGGCGATCGGCATCCACTGTGGTAATTCTCTTCGCCACTGCCAAGATTTGAGGCACAACCAGAGAGTACTGAACCCAATCAAACCGGCATCCAATCGATGAAACCATTCCAAAAACACCTGAAGATTCATTTGTTGGAGCGGAATCGCTTGACCATAGCAAAGTGGCCAATCTGGGCAAGCCAATCCGGCATTCATCACCCGCGTAGCACTGCCCACTGCCATCAGTAGCCAAGTTGCCAACACAATCTTCCCGACTAAGTGCAAAATCTGAGTAGCAGGCTGCTGGTGACTGGTCAAAGTCGCGCTGGTAAAGCGGCGCAATCCGCTAAAAGTGGAGTCCGACATAACTTAACTTGAAATTTTTTACGGTGATTGGTCGCCAAAGCTACCAATTGAATGAAATCGCTGATAGCTTCTCTATTGAACAAAACTAATTGTTTAAGCTCACCCAAACCCTAATAAGGATTACCCTAGGATTGAGTTAACGCTTAATAATTTGTAATGGTTATGCAAGCCATATTCTTAATATAGGGCATTATTCAGCTAAGTCCCCAAACCATATTGATTAAAATGATCTCTGTCAAACCTTTGTGTCAAGCAGACTTCCGCTAATATCAATAATAAAGAAAACCTAAAGATTGTCATGAACTGTCGTTGATTATTAATGGGCTGCGGTAAATTAGCAGCATGAGGACTACTCTCATCTTTGCTTTACACAGATTCACAAAACTCATTTTGGTAAAGTGTTATTCACTACTCTCCATCAACTCTGTCGAAATAATTAAAATTAGTAAATTACCAATTCAGGTGTTTTCTTGCCATTATTTTCCCTTGATACCTAGCTTCCAATATCTAGTCACCCCAACAATTATTCTATGAAAATCCCAAATTCTATATGGACGTTGGTTGGTGGCATCGCCCTCACCGTCGTCAGCATATGGTATGGCTATAACAACGGCTTGATGCCGATTGCTGCCTCAGAAGAAGCCACTCACGTGGATGGTTTGTTCAATGCCATGATGACCGTTGCAACCGGGCTATTCATTATTGTGCAGGGTGTCATCATCTTTTCGGCGATTAAGTTTCGGCGCCAGCAAGGTGACACTACCGATGGGCCAGCGATCGAAGGTAATGTCCCCCTCGAAATCCTCTGGACATCGATCCCCGCCGTGATCGTGTTGTGGATCTCCTTTTACAGCTTTGAAATTTATGGTGAAATGGGGGGCTTTGATCCCCAGGCTGCTAATGATATGCACGGGATGCATATGCACGGTGGGAACTCGGCGATCGCCGCTGAGATGGGCGATATGAAATCTGCGCCCCAAATAGCTTTGGGGATCGGGGCTTCTCCAGCCAGTGAAGGTACTCGCGCTGCCGTGAATGTAAATGTTCTAGGTCTGCAATATGCCTGGATCTTCACTTACCCTGATACCAGCATCACTTCTGGTGAGCTACATGTGCCAGTTGGTCAAGAAGTCCAACTCAGTATGACAGCGCAAGATGTGATTCATGCCGTTTGGATTCCGCAGCTGCGCTTGAAGCAAGACATTATTCCTGGTACTACCACTCAACTGCGATTTACCACCAATCGCGTTGGCACCTACCCGGTGCGTTGTGCCGAACTTTGCGGTGGTTATCATGGTTCGATGGTAACTAATATGGTTGTCCATACCCCCGAAGACTACAAGACTTGGGTGGCTAGCCAAATTCAGCCTGAGCAAACGGCCAATGCCGGAATGGATAAAATATTCAGTGGCACCAGAACTCAACATTATGCAAGAAACATTTTCCCATTCTCAAACCTGGTCAGAAGTTGTCCGCAGCTACTATCAACTAACC
>JAYUSR010000038.1:0-7412 GCA_043755575.1 Synechococcales cyanobacterium | reverse complement strand
CTGAAATTTGTAGGATTACATCATTGAAATCTTTATCCCCACCACCAACCAAATCTTCAAAGGCGAATTTGTTATCACCTAAAAGCCTGATGTGGTCTACTTTATCTGCGTTGCCAAGGGTATTTCCAAAGTAGACAGGGGCTGTGGCTCCTGCCAGTACATTTGCCACTGAGTTGTTTGCTACTAAGAAAGGAGCCAGGATTGAGCCTCCATCTAGTTGGACAGCAAGGTTATTGCCTTTTACCCCACTGGTAACGGTTCTCTTGAGGGCAGCGGCTAGATAGCCGGAGTCTCCAAACTTTAGATCATCAATCTTGCCATCTAGGTCATCGACTTTATATAAGCCCACGGTGTTTTTATAGAAAGCATCACCAGAGATGCTGATGTCAAAGGTCTTTTGGCCGGTGAAGCTGCGCAGATCGATGAGGTCTTTGGTGCCTTGTTGTTCTGTACCAATGATATTTGGGGCTTGTTGGATCGAGACTTCTAAACCTAAGTCGTTAAAATCTCCATCCCCACCGGTTTTACTGTCTTCCCAAGATAGTTGTTGAGTGGTGCCTTTATTAGCAATGCGAGTGTAGTTAATGCCGGTATTTGCGGCGGGAAAGGAAAAGAGTATATCTGCTATAGTTCCTTGGTTGATTTCATCGATCGAACTCCCTACTACCATGAGAAACCCAATTCTGTCACTGCTGCCTAGGTTAATATAGCGATTAATTTGGCCATCAAGTTGTAGGTCAATTGGGCTGTCGCTGAGGGCGGCAAAGATTACTTGGGATCTTTTGATGGCGGCGCTTTGGTAGCCGGTTTGCCCCGGAGCTATGCCGCCGATGGTGCCGTTGTCGTCATCGACGGTGAATAGGCTGATTTCGTTGCGGCAGAATGCTTGGTGTTCGAGTTTTCTGAATTTTAGGGTGGTGCCGGTGCCTGCGCCGTTTTCTATTTTGAAGATGCTGGCTGATGTGGTAGTGAGGTTTGGTAATGCTTTTTCGTCATCGGCGATCGATACTACGCCGATGTCTTTTCCATCTTCTATCTGATAGTTGGTGCTGAGTTGTAGTTTGAGTTGAACGACTTCGGTTCCTTCAAGGATGTTGTCATCTTGAATATTGATGTCTATTAGTTGGCTGGTTTGGCCGGGGGCAATGTTGACTGTTCCTGGTAATGCTTGGTAGTCGGCTCCGGCTGTGGCTGTGCCGGTGAGAGCGTATTGGATGGCGATCGGGATTTCGGTGGCATTGTCAATGTTAATGGAGAATTGGCCAGAGTTGCTGGGTTCTCCGGCTTGGGTATCAGTGACTGTAACGTTGACGGTGGCTTTATCATTATTTTTGATTAGTCCAGTAGCCATGGCTTTGTTAATGGTTGCACCGGAGGTGGGGTTGCTGAGAGTGATGGTGAAGTTTTCATCGTGTTCGATGATTTTGTCGCCGATGGTGGGAATATCGATGGTTTTCTCGATTTCTTTGGGGGCAAATACGAGGGTGCCGCTGGCGGCTGTGTAGTCTTTGATTGCGGTGGCACTACCATCGGCTGTTTGATAGGTGACGTTGGTGGTTAGGGCACTAGGGCGGCTGAGTCGGATGGTGAAGCGTAGGTTGCTGGCGCCGCTATCGCCTTCGATAATTTCGGCATCACTAATGGTGATGTTGGGGATGGTTTGGTTGTTGGTGAGGCTAATGGTGGTTGGTTTAGTTAAGCTGTCAATCGCGTAGTTAGGATCGTCGATGAGGGTGACGGTGTCTTTTTCTAATTCTCGATAAATTGCGGTGCTGTCTATGGTGAGGAGAATGGTGGTAATGTTTTGACCGGTGGGAAAGGTGACTGTGTTGTTGGTTTGTTGGGTTTGGTCACCGATTAGTCGAGTGAGTAAGTATTTGATAATCAGTGGCTGGCTTAGGTCGCCGTCACGTTTGAGGGTGATGGTTTGTTGGTTTGGGAGTTGGTCGATCGGCAGGTTGGAGTTGTCGATCGGGACAATGCTGATGGTGGGTAAAATGTCGTCGTTTTGAATGGTGGCGGTGGCACTTGTGGTGCTAATTGTTGCGCCGATCGGGTTAGTTAGTTGGAGGTTAAAGGTTTCGTTTGGTTCTACGGTATTGTCGGGGGAGGTCAGGATGAGGATGGTTTGAGTGAGGCTGCCGGGGTCGAAGGTTAGTTTACCGGTGGTGGCAGTGAAATCGCTGCCTGCTGTGGCTGCGCCATTGATGGTTGAGTAATCGACGGTGATGGAGGTGGTGCTTTTACCAGAGAGTTGTACTTGGAATGATGCGCTGTTGGCAGGATCTCCGGTGTTCTTTTCGACGATCGTTTGGGTTGCTGGTGTAATGGTCAGAGTCGGGATGGTTTCGTTGTCTTCGATCGTTATTTCGGCGCTGGCTGATGATCCGATGCTATAGCTATTTCCGGTTTTGATTAATACTCCTACTTTTTCACTGCCTTCATATATGTCATCATCGATCGGCTTTACTTCTACCATGGCTGTGTTGCTGCCTGCTGCGAAGATGGCAGTGTTGCTGATCGGTTGATAGTCGATGGTTTCGGTGGCGCTGTTGCTGCTGGTCATTAGATTGACTGTTAGAGCGCTTGCTAGATCCCCGGTGCGTTGGAGGATGAATGTGCCAGCAGTGCCCGGTTCTTTGGCGTTTACTCCGGCTGCGATAGTGACAACTGGATTGTTTATTACAATGGGATTGTCATCGTTCAAGATATTTACGGTGCTGAGGCTATCACTAATGACTGTGCCTGCTGGGTTGGTAAGCTGGAGGGTAAAGGTTTCATCTGCCTCTACGGTGTTGTCTGGGGTGATCGGGACTAGGATTGTTTGGCTGAGAATGCCAGGAGCAAAAGTGAGTTGTCCACTGGTGGTGGTGAAGTCGCTGCCTGCTATAGCTGTAACATTTATGGTGCTGTAGTTAACGGTGATGGATGTGGCACTTTTACCGCTAAGTTGTACTTGGAATGATGCGTTGTTGGCTGGGTCGCCGCTGTTCTTTTCGGCGATTGATTGCGTCCCTGGAGTAATGGTGATGGTGGGAATGGTTTCGTTATCTTCTAAAGTTATTTCAGAGGTGGCATTTGCTCCGATGCTGTAGGTTGTGCCACTGGCGATCGCTAGTCCTATTGTTTCACTGCCTTCGTAGAGGTCGTCATCGATCGGGGTGACGTTGATGGTGGCTTGGGTTTGTGCGGGGGCGAAGGTGACTTGGGAGGGGAGGGGTTGATGGTCGGTGTTGACTGTGGCGCTGCCGCCGCTGGTGTTGATGGTGACTGTGAGGGGGAGTTCTGTGAGTCCGGTGCGGGTGAGGGTGAAGCTGCCGATGGTGCCGGTTTCGCTGGCGTTGGAGGTGGGGGAGATGTTGATGGTGGGGAGGCTGTCGTCGTTGAGGATGGTGCCGGTGGCTACTATGAAGCTGCCGAGGCTGGCTCCAATCGGGGTACCAAGGGTAATGGTAAATATTTCGTCGGTTTCTACTGTTCGATCGCCGTTGATTTGAAAAGTGATGGTTTTGGTGAGGGGATCGCCGATGTTGAAGGTGACTGGCTCGATGGTGATGGTGTAGTCTTCGTCGATTGCGGCGGTGTCGCTGGCTATGCCTATTTGGTAGGGGACTTGGACGGGGCTGGTGATGGCTTCGCTGAGGATTATATCAAAGCTGAGGGTCTGGATGCCGCTGTTTCCTTCTAGGATGGTTTTGGACTCTTTGATTGATACTGTGGCTGCCATCTGAGCTTCCTTGGGGATTCTATGTTTAGGGATCGGTGGCTTTTTCTTAAACCACGTCAAAATGTTAGCATTTTCGTCTGCTGTTTTGATACATATTGGCTTAAGAATCAGTATAACAAGGTGAAAACATGCTGCTAGACAAGCCTTTGCCATTCATATGAAGTGATCGCCTTTGTCCTTTAGCAAAAGCGATCGCTTCAAAAAAAAAGCAATCTTTGCCTAAACAGATATTGGTGCAGCATCTTCTATAGCAAAAGCATCCTTATCTTTCTTAAGAGCTACCTTGGGGCGATTATCTGGACTGGGAGGAGCGCTATTGAAGAAGCCCTCATTGATCAGTTCGCTGAGAGTCTGAAGATCCTGCTGCCAGTTGCTGGCTAACTCCTGAATTTTTAGCACCTTGGCTTCAGATTCAACATCCTTCAAATCTTGGTTGAAATTGGCACTAAAAAGCACGATCGATTCGAGTTCTTTTTCTGGGAATTGGATACTAGCTTCATTAATAGCCAAGTTTAGTGCTTTGCCATTCTTCAGCTCATAGTTCAGATTCACAGTGGATTTAATAGGCTTATCGGTAAACTTACTCCATTGGCGAGGAGTCAATACTTGAGAATTGACAAAATCAGTAGCAGCTTCGTTATCTGACCCATAGCTGATAAAACTGCGGAAATTGAGACCGAAAGCCTGAAAGTTAGCTAACTTTAGGGCTTCTACATACTTGCAAGTTACTTGGGTAATAGAGGTATCGGCTAGTTCTTTTTCGCCAATGGCTTCTAAGAACATCACCCGATCGGCTTGCAGGGCTAAGCTGAAGCCGTTCTCAAAGACTAACTGGGCAACTCTTTCATCATAAACAGGAGGCCGAGCGAGCTGCCAATCAAGAGGAATGATGCCGCTGTACTTGAGGAAATCTTCGCTGAGCAGGGAAGGATTTTGGCTGGGGACGGCGATGACGATCGCCACTTCTTGGGTGGTTAGAGCTTTATTCATGTTCAGAGGTTGGGGAAGTGAAAAAATACAGCGCCTTTAGCCTTGAATTATTTTAGGTAACAGTCAAAAATACCCACAGATTGATAAATTTGCCCAGAAAAATTATCAAAACTAAATAATTGGGGTGTGTATGGGAATACTGTAAACCATTCGGGTGCCGATCAGTACAGCTATTTTAACTACCTGTCCAGCAGTTGAGAGGATTTCAGTGAAGTAGCTGAAGTGACAACGTGTAACCAGTGAAAAAGGTAAATACTTGTGGTGTTTATGATGGAAAACTGGTATGATTCCATTCGCTATAGATATATTTTGGCACTGCATCTACATCGAATACCCCACTTAATTTAACTCCCAGCAATTTTCTGCTAACGCCATTCTATGAATAACCAATCTGAGTTCGATAGCTTCGCTGTCACCGGAGGTGATCGGCTATTACTAGGACAACCTGAGCCTTTTGCCACTTTGTTGCCTTGGGAAAAAGATAGACTGAGTCTGGATGTAACCAAATTGGCTACTCCGCTCGCACCAATATTGACAACTGATGTAACGGGCACCTTAGCAGAGAATTTTTTGGCTAGCGGCTTTTATACTCCGTCGGCACTGATTGGACAGAGTCTATTATTGGGACCGCAGTTATCAAGCTTTGAACTTTTAGGAACCTCTGGCGAAGGAGCAGCCAATGGAGCTGAAGCAGTTGGGCAGACGTTAGATCAATTGATATTGTCAGAGGCAAAGGCAGCAGCGATCGCCGAGTGGGTAGCGGTGGGGATCACCGAGGCCGATCAATCTTTGTTGGAGACGGTGCAGATCACGGTGACTGATTTACCCAGTCAGATTTTGGGGCAGGCGAATGGGTATCAGATTGTCATTGACAATGATGCAGCAGGCGCTGGCTGGGATGTTGATCTGACTCCCTTGGCTAATGTAAACACTGGCAAGCAGCGGGTGGACTTGCTGACACTGGTTACTCACGAGTTTGGGCATGTTTTAGGACTTGGCCACAGCGCTCAAGGAATTATGGCCTCGACGCTGCCGATCGGAGTGAGGTTAGCGCCAACGAGTATCGATTTACAGCAGCCTCGTTTAGATATATTCGTTACTAGGAATGATGAGCTACAAGCAACAGACCTGGCTATTTTGGATTATCGGGTTCAAGATAACCCAGATTGGACAAAGAATGTTGCAGTTTCCTGGACTATCAAAAACTTAGGCGATTTGGCAGCTAACAGTTATCACTATGGAATATATGCGTCAAGAGACACTAGCCTCGATTCTAATGACAAGTTTATCTCGAATAAGGAGTATTACAGTTTATCTCCGAATGGTACTGTTGGCGATAGTCATATTAATAATGACTTAGTGAATTTGACCGGACGTTTTGCAGGAGATGGATACTTGTTATTAGTTGTCGATACGGATAACAACATAGTAGAATCGAACGAAAATAACAATACGGTTTCGATCCCCATCCCGATTTCTCTGCCTGGAGCAGATTTTTCAATGCCAGAGCCAGCATTGATTCCAAGTCAGATTCAAATAGGGCAGAGATTAAATGTAGATTGGAAAATAAAAAACATTGGTAATGTTGACTCACAAAGTTATATTGATAATGCAGTTTATCTGTCGAATGATAACATTCTAGATAGTAGTGATATTATCGTAGCTGAGTCTAGCATAAATAGCTTAGTTGTTAATCAGGAAGCTATACTGAATTCGGTGCTTGCCATTCCTAGTAATATAGAAGCTGGGAATAAGTATCTACTGTTTGTGGTAAATAATTATGGCTATGCAGTAGAGACCAGTGAGTACAATAATACGGTTGCTTCCCCAGTCAATCTTTTAACCACAGACTTAGTTGTTAGTAATTTTACAGCTCCAAATCTTGGTGTAATAGGAGATCTAATCGATATTGATTGGTCGTTAATAAATACTGGAGTACTTGATTTCCCCGCAGGATCTTTTGCTAGTCAAGCGATCATATCTAAAGATAGCATATTCGGAAATGACGATGATATTATTGCAGGTTACTTTTCAAATGATCATCAAGTAATAAATGCCAATGGGGGGATTTATAATGGTAGGAACAGTTTATACATACCGGTTAATTTGTCGGGAATTTATAATCTTTTCCTAACTACTAATACTTACAAAGGAAATGGGATAAAGCCTAATAATATCTCTAATCCTATTTCAATTCAAATATTATCCCCAGATCTAGCCGTCAGCAACGTAATTGTCCCAGAAAAAATTGTGGTGGGGACTTCAACCATTATTAGTGCCTTAACAACTAATAATGGATTGGTTGATTCCCCTGCAAGCACATCAATATATGATGCTGTGTATTTATCTAGGGATGATGTATTTGGAAATGCTGATGATCGTGTCATCACAAGTTATGCTCGCAATCCTCGTCCACAATTGAGTGCTAATGGTGGAAATTACACACAAAACTATTATTTGTCCATACCATCTGATGTTGCAGGTAGATACAATCTTTTTCTCAGTATTGATGATACTAAATCTCAAGGAGATTCCGACAGAACAAATAATATTTCCAGTCCGATCCCTATCAATATCATTGCTCCAAACTTACATATTGAGTCTTTTGATGTACCAGAGACAGTTGTACAAGGAAGCTACTTTGATATTAAATGGACAGTAAAGAACATTGGAGGTTCAAATACTGTTGGGGCTA
>JAYUSR010000037.1:0-7414 GCA_043755575.1 Synechococcales cyanobacterium | reverse complement strand
GATTCTGAGCTAGCCGCAATTGCTCTGCGTGCTCTGATTCAGATAGGAAATGTGGCGATCGATCAACTCACGGCCTTACTGAAAACTAATAAATTAGCCGCTGTGACGGCTCTTGCTCAAATTCGCCACTCTCCCACAATTACACCGCTCTTGACGGTAGTGGACGATCCCGATCCACAAATTAGGTATTTAGCGATCGAAGCACTGAGTAGTTTCCATAATTCTCAAGTGCCGCCCTTGCTCATCCAGAAGCTCACCGATGTCTCGGCAGCGGTGCGGCGGGCAGCGGTCATTGGCTTGGGCTTACGAGCAGATCTCTATCTCGAATTACAGTTAGTAACCAAACTACAGCCCTTGCTCCTAGACCTCAACTTAGGCGTATGCACCGCCACGGCGATTGCATTGGGGCGTTTTGATGATGAGCTGGCTGCTCAGGCTTTGTTTAATTGCTATCAGCAACCCGCTTGTCCAGAACCATTGCAGCGACAAATCGTGCGGTGTCTGGGTTGGATCGATCGACCTTTTGCCCTCCAGTATCTACAAGCCATTCTCACAGCTAGTTCTCTCGCAGTTATCCCAGAAGTGGTTCGGTCTCTAGGTCAAAGTCAGGAGTTGCTTGCCGTCCAGATTTTGACCAATTATTTACAAGTATTACCACCAGATTATCCCACTCAAATTAAGCAAGAAATAGCTTGTAGCTTAGGGAACTTCCCGAAAACGGTGGGGGTCGAAGAAGTTATCAAGCTACTGGCCGACAGCAACAAACAAGTGCGCTGGCACGCCATTTATTGTCTAAAGCAGTTCGATCAAACTGTAGTAAGCAACAGATTACAGCAGTTGCAATTATCCGCCACGACGGATCATCTCCTCTTAGCCGGAATTGAACAATGTCTATTAGCTTGGAAAGACAATTAAAACAAATTGTTTCTCTTAGGTAATATGGTGTGATAAGTTATACGATTGTCTACCGCGAAATTTTAAGACATAAAGCTGATTAACATGTCTGAAATTATCGATAAAATGGAGTTACACCACTTTTCTGCGGTCTTTTTCGCAAACAGATTACTGCTGTTTCTATCGAGCAACTTTCATCTTTTTATATTATATAAGTGCAATTAATCTAGGTTCATATGTTTCAACGATATCTTCAGCAAAACTGGTTCTTAACTGCGCTCATTTTATTTTCATTAATGGTGCCAGCACAAGCTCAAAATATTATTGACGCTCCCAACACCATGGATGGGACTGAAAAAACCATCAATGAATATGTTCCCCAAAAAAATGAAATTAACATAGTACTCAAAGTGAGTGAGCGGCGTGCCTACCTCTATCGCGGCCAAAAACTGCTAAAGAAAATCCCGGTAGCTGTAGGTAAAAAAGGCTGGGAAACACCTACTGGTGATTGGAAAGTTCAGCTGATGAAAAAAAATCCCGGTTGGCTTAGCTTTAAAACTGGTGAAGCGTTTCCACCGGGGAAAGATAATCCTTTAGGTGAGAGATGGATTGGCTTTTGGTACGATGAAAAAAGCGGTGACCAAATTGGATTCCACGGCACTAGCAATTTGAAATCGATCGGCCAAGCTGCCTCGCATGGCTGTGTGCGGATGAGCAATAAAGATGTCAAGATGCTTTATAAGTTGGTACAAGTGGGTACTGTCGTAAGGGTGAGAGCTTAGTATTTTTTAAGATCTGTCCACGAATTAATAATCCAAACTTTGCTCTGGGATGTAAGCAATCAGTTCGGATGCGTAGTTAGTGAATTTTTGTTTTTTGAATCTACTGGCATTAATTCATAGGCTAAACTAATAAAATCGGATTTTGTGGCGACTTTGCTATATGCGTGTTGAGCAACTACAAACATTTTTAGCTATTGTCGAAACTCACAGTTTTTTGCAGGCCGCACGGCGGTGTGGTCTAACCCAATCAACTGTGAGTCGGCAAATTCAAGCGCTAGAGACCGACTTGCAATCAGCTCTTTTTCACCGTAGCAACCAGGCGAAATTGACTGTAGCTGGAGAGGAACTGTTGCCTCATGCCCGAAAAATTTGTGATGAATGGCAACAGGCCACTCAAAAAATCAATGATCTGCTTGCTGGCAAGCAGCCAGAAATCTGTGTAGCGGCTATTCACTCGGTTTGTGCTTATTTTTTGCCACCAGTCTTGCAGCAGTTTTGTTTGCAATATCCTGAAGTACAGTTGCGGGTCACTGCTTTGGGTAGCGATCGAGCGCTGAAGGTCATGCGTGATGGTTTAATTGATGTGGCAATCGTCATGCAGAATCGACTATTTACCAGTAGTGCTGACTTAGTGGTGTGGGAACTCTATAGTGAACCAATCGAGGTGCTGATCCCCACTGGCCATCCTCTGGCCAAATACTCGGTGATCCCTTGGGCAGAGCTAGTACTGTATCCGCAGGTAGTATTCAAGGATGGTTACGGGATGCAACGGTTGGTGCAAGAGCAGTTTTCTAGACTAGGAGCTAAGTTACAGGCCGTGTTGGAACTCAACACTCTGGATGCTTTTCGGGGTGTGGTACAGCAGGGTGAGCTAATTGCGCTACTGCCTCGATCGGCCTTAATGGATATTCAACCAGATATCGGTCTGACCGTTCGTAAAATTGAGCCATTACCACTGGACAAAGATGCTAGTAACAAGGTGACAGCAACGACCCTCAGTCGTCAAGTGATGTTAGTTACCACCACTGACCGAATTTTGTTACCACCGATCGAATTTTTTTGTCAGCTGGTCAAAGCCCGAGCGGCAACATTGGGTCTATTGAATACTATTTCCTCAGATGTAAGTTGATCTATTAGATTAAGGTCTGCGGCCTTGTTAGACAAACGAGGTATGCCGCTAGAATGATAAATAATAGTTGAGCTAGTTATTTGTCTTATTGGTTTTTTTAATATGGAAGAATTTCGGGAGCTGTTAAAGAAAATTGGCAGTGGTCCCCACACGGGCAAAAGTTTAGAGCGAGCAGAAGCGGCTCTGGCAATGCGAAAGATGCTGCAAGCGGAGGCGACCCCTGCCCAGATCGGCGCTTTTTTGATTGCCCATCGCATCAAGCGTCCTACTGCTGAGGAATTGGCGGGAATGTTAGATACGTGGCAAGAACTTGGTCCTTGTTTGCAGCCGGTTAGTAGTCATCAACAGCCAGTCTGTATTTTTGGCATTCCCTATGATGGCCGCTCCCGAACAGCACCAGTTTCGCCAGTAATTAGCCTATTACTGACAGCCCTGGGGGTGCCGGTAATTTTGCATGGTGATGGTCGGTTGCCTACAAAATATGGCGTGCCTCTGATCGAACTATGGCAAGGTTTAGGAGTGGATTGGACGGCTTTAAGTTTGGAGCAAGTGCAAAAAGTGTTTGCGGCTACTGGTTTGGGCTTTGTTTATGTGCCGAACCATTTTCCTTTGGCGCATAGCCTTGTTACCTATCGCGACCAAATTGGCAAACGACCACCAATCGCCACCTTAGAATTAATTTGGTTACCCTATGCGGGTACGGCTCATCTAATTTTTGGTTATGTCCACCCACCTACCGAAAAGACGGTGTTGGCAGCGTTGGCCATGCGATCACCACCTCTCCAAATCACCACAGTTAAGGGTTTAGAAGGCAGCTGCGACTTACCTCACGATCGTCCGGTAATTTTGGGCAGCCAGCGTCCTGGTCAAGAATTAGAGCGGATTTTTCTCCATCATCAAGACATGGGCATTACCAACAAAAATCCGCCGCTAACTGAAGATTTATTAGCAGAGTTACAGAAGGTGCTGGCTGGTCAGCCTTCCCCTCTAACTAAAACCATTATCTGGAATGGAGGATTTTATCTTTGGCACTGTGGCATGGCTGCGGATTTGTCTGCCGGGATCGCCCAAGCCACTACCATGCTAAAAAATGGTCAGGTATTAGCGCAGTTAGTCAAAATCCAAGAAACAGTTAAAACCTGTGGTCTAGTCTAGTCCAGTCGATTAGCCGCTAAAAACATATCGGCTCAGGTAACTCGATAATTTGGTGGGTTTAGGTACTGACAATGCTATCAAGCTAAACGAGTACAATGGAAAGATGAGTTCTAGGCATCATGATGGCTCACCTCGCTCACCGTCGATCTGAAAATATTGCTGGCAATCTTTACGTAGACACCAGCTGTATAGACTGTGATACTTGTCGCTGGATGGCTCCAACGGTTTTTAATCGATCGAACAATCAGTCAGCGGTTTATCATCAGCCCCAAGATGCGATCGAACGGCTACAAGCCATGCAAGCTTTACTTTCTTGTCCCACAGCATCGATCGGGACTGTCGATAAGCCCAGGGATATTACTCAAGTTCAAGCCAGTCTTCCCACCTTAATTTCCGAGAATGTTTATCACTGTGGCTACCATTCGGAGCAGTCCTATGGTGCAGCTAGTTACTTGATTCAATTGCCGACTGGTAACATTTTAGTAGATTCACCACGTTTCACACCACCGTTAGTGAAAAGGATGGCAGCTATGGGGGGCGTGAAATATTTGTATCTCACTCATCGTGACGATGTGGCCGATCATCAGAAATTCCACGATCATTTTGGCTGTACCAGAATTCTTCACTGCGATGATGTGAGTAGTGATACTCAGGCAGTGGAAGAGAAAATCACCGGTACCGAACCAATCTCGATCATACCGAATACGTTGATTATTCCGGTGCCAGGGCACACGCGCGGTCATACGGTGTTGCTGTATAAAAATCAGTTTTTGTTTACTGGCGACCATTTAGCCTATAGCAAAGAGTTGCAGCATCTCTATGCTTTTCGCAGTGTCTGTTGGTATTCATGGCCAGAACAGTTGCTTTCTTTGGCAAAACTAACTTCCTATCAATTCAGCTGGGTTTTACCTGGTCATGGTCGGCGGTTTTATGCTGAACCTGTAGTAATGCAAAAATCTCTCGATCAATGTCTCGCTTGGGCAAAAGCTCTGTGAGCGTATCACCCCTTTGCCATGGTGCGGCTACTAATTTTCCCTTCCCACAACTCTGCCATTTGGGACTGTGTTTTTGAACTATTCTCCTTTGCAAATGTTTTGAACTTTTCCCAGTCGGTGATTTTATCTCCACTACTTAATGGTTTTGTCGATTTTGGCAATATCGAACCTGTTTGTTCTTTTCTTTTGAGCCACAGGTCGATTGTATTACGAATAATATTGAAGATTTCGCTCACTTCTCCTTTCTTGCGCCCATTCATTTCTATTGCTGCGATTACTTTTTGCCGAAAGTCGTAACTATATGGTTTGGCCATTTCTTTAGCTGCTTATTTTTTATATTCTATCTCATGTCCTAATTCTCTTAGCTACTGCTATGTATTCCTGAAAGGATTTGATAACTATTCATATTTCTTGCAACACAACCTAATTAATTGCGATATCTCTTGCTAGCTAGCTTTTACAGAGATGTGTTTGGCAGTCATACCGACTAGATTCACAGAGCTAGATATAGTCGGCATGAACAAATCTATCGAGGAACCACACTAACATGGTGCATAAAACTGTAGAAGTGGAGAATGCCTTCACCAGACAACCATTCAGTTAGAAGGGCAGCCATAAATCCGAGCATTGCAAAACGACCATTCCATAGTTCAGCCTGGGGTGTAAATCCCCATTGCCAATCGTTGCGATCTTTGTTGATAGAAGTGATTTCTTTAGTAGAACTTGTCATGATAGCTACTCCAAATCTTGTGGGTATAGAAACTAGATTGATGAGCAAAGGTAAAGATTATTTCCCTATTTGAACGGTTAGGGTCATTTCGATCTGCTTCAGCTAATCCATCAATCTGCCACAATCCTATCAATTCGTTACATATATTCACATCTCTCAAAGGGGTGAGTTCTCAAACCGTAATTAGGTTTAGTAAATCTGCCATTTGAGGGATGAGCTATCCGAGTTGATATTTTATCTTTAAGTTAAGAACGGTCATTGAACAACAATGGACGTTCGCTAAAAAAGGGAGAACAAACTATGCCTATTGCTATTGAAGATTCCAAGCGAACAGCAATTGCCTGTAAGCTAGCCGATATTAAGGAAGTGCAAAACTTACTTATTGCTAACGAAGAGAAATTAATGTCCAGTTGCAGCGACCAAGAAATTCGTGACAGGCTTGGATACATGCTAGCAGACGACCGCAAAAATTTAGGTATTTTGGATACCGTCAGCGTTCAATACGGTGTGCAGGGTCAGCCTCATGAAACAGTTACCATGATGGTTGAGAAGATCGGTCAGTTAATGGATGGCTCGGAGCTTTCGCTCTATGAAAAAGTTTCTCAACACGAATTGCTAAAACACCAGCAGTTTATGTCAGGTGTTTTGGTTCACAAAGCGGCTCAAGTAGTTGGTGCAGATGTAGAAGCTGCGATTACGCCCTTGAATACGCTCAACTTTGAGAACCGCGCACACCAAGAGCAACTCAAAGGCGTATTAGAAGTTCTCGGTGTGCGTGAGCTAACTGGACAAGAAGCACAACAAGGATTGTGGGCGCGAGTTCAAGATTCTGTAGCTGCGCTTTCGGGTATCGTTGGCAGTGCTGTCACTCAAACCAGCGATAAATCCGATATAAGCATTCAAGATGTAATCCGCATGGATCACAATAAGGTGAGTATGCTATTTAAGCAAATTGAAGCAAGCAACGATCCGCAAAAGATTGAGGAGTATTTTGGACAAATCTATAAGGATTTATCTGTTCATTCCGAAGCAGAAGAACAAGTTGTTTATCCTGCCGTTCGCCCGTTTTATGGAGAAACCCAGGAACTATACGACGAGCAAGCTGAAATGAAAGTGATGCTGGCAGATCTAAAATCTTCTAGCTCTTCAGCTAATGATTTTAAGTCTAAAGTCGAGCGTTTAAAAACTGCGGTAATAGATCACGTTCGCCAAGAGGAAAACACCATGTTTGCAGCGATTCGCAGCAATTGTAGTGATGCCCAGCAAGAACAATTAGCTACTCAATTTAAGGCTGCGAAAAGTAAACTTCAGCAGCAGCTTGCCGCGTAATTTAGATATCAGTTCTCACACTTAACTATTTTAGGACTATGAGGAATAAGTCTTTCTTGTAGTCCCTTTTATTAACAGCATTAATAACCGATCTAATATAGAAAGACTCTCGAATGACTAGACAATTATGTTGGATTTTCAAGTTCGATAGCAATGGAAAATTAGCTCTGGTATGGAAAATTAGACTAGAGGACGAAAAATGACGAGTATACAGTGGTCTTGGGGTTTATGGAATACAGTCGCTGTCCTTAAAAGCATTGTCTGTGGTGCAGCCTAGGTTTATAAACGTTCCTCACATATCTGCAAATTACTGTAGTAAGACGAGTCTAGATTTGTGGTGTAGATCTACCCACCCCACCCTTCAAGTAAAACTGAGGGCTTTGGTGGTAAGAAAATTAAT
>JAYUSR010000036.1:0-60972 GCA_043755575.1 Synechococcales cyanobacterium | reverse complement strand
CAGCACTTGGCTCCCACCGGAGCACATGACCGCAGCTCAAGCAAAATATTCCCCGGAAACACGAGCCGAAATGCGTCGCCACTTTATAGAGAGCGATTATCAAGAATTTGCGGCTCAGCACATTTGTAAAAAAGTCAATAAGCTTTACCAGGAAGTGGTTGCTGAATATTTTATTCCGCAAACTTTAGAGGAACAAGCCCGTGCGGCGCTCATTGGCAAAAGAGATTCTAATTAGATACCAACAATTACCGCTCTTCTCCCCAGCTGCTCAGCAGCTGTTACATTTCGTTAGCTTCGCCGCCCCGCTAATTGGGTAAAATCAGCAGGGTAATTGATATTTATTAAGGAAATTGAAATATGGTAGCTTCTTTTCTTCCTCAAATCCTAGTGCCTCTAGTGGGTCTGGTTTTTCCTGCTTTAGCAATGGCATTCCTTTTCCTCTACATCGAGCGCGAAGACTCGGCGGCATAAGTCGTTATCAGTTGTTCGGCTACAAAAAACTGGGCATTTCACCCAGTTTTTTGTGTCAATTTTTTTACGATTGCAACTCGACTTACATCGAAGATCCCAATCCAGCATAAGCGCCATAGAAAAACAGACTTATCACACCGATTACACCAAAGCCAGCAACTGTGCCGACTAACCAGAGCGGAATTCTTCCAGGTTCAGACATGACTTACTTCTCCAAAACAGACTTTTTTATATGAACCAAACTGTCAGCTAGTTAAAGAAATAGCTAGTAAACAGAATACCAAGCGTGAAAATCATGAGCAAGCCCAAGAACAGAGAAGATCTGTTCAACTCAACGGGCTGGCTATTGGGGTTAGGATTACGTTCCATTTGCTATACCTCTTTAAATAACCTATCTTTGAATAAACTGCATGGCGGCGATCGCGCCAATAAAAAATACAGTGGGCACACCCAAAGAATGGATAGCCAACCATCTGACTGTAAAAATCGGGTAAGAAATAGGTTCGTTGCTACCGCTGTCCATAAGTTCTCCTCTACTAAAAACTACTTAATAAATTTGTCAATCTGACTTTTCGACTCAAAGCGATCGGAGACGATCGGTAATTCTTGACGATTTTGGTTGAAGTATTCGTTGGGACGAGGCGTACCAAACGCATCGTAGGCCAAGCCAGTTGCCACAAAAAGCCAACCTGCTACGAACAGAGCCGGAATAGTCAGGCTATGGATTACCCAATAGCGAATACTAGTAACAATGTCAGAAAATGGCCGTTCGCCAGTGGTTCCTCCAGACATGGAATTTTCTCCTATATGTATTATTAAAATCTGCTAACGACTAATTTTACATGATCTATCGGGTAGTGGGTAAACTCTTGATCAAATTTGCCCACTACCCGACATCGAGATCAGCTACTTCAGCTACAACTATTAGCTTAGGTAGTTCGGTGGTGAGTTGTTGTTGGAGTTTTTTCAAGGGATAGCGCCCGCCACAAAGCAATAACCGATCGCCAGCCATAATTACAGTGGTCTGCTGATCAGGATTGTCGATAAACTTCTTAGCACGGCGTAAAGCACGAATTTGCACTCCATACTGCCGATGGGTATCTAAAGCACTCAAGGTCAGTCCGACAGCGGTACTAGCCGGGGAAATAATTAGCCACTGACAGGGGGCATTACTCATCGGGAGAGCGATTTTGCCGCGCACTAGCTGCTTAAAAGCAATTTTTTCATCAGCCGAGCCGACTACTAAACAGCGATCGCCATCCAATAACATCGTATCTTCGCTGGGATAGGGCAGCTCTTCACCGTTTTCCCGCCGGATGCTCAAGATGGTAATGCCGGTTAAAGATCGAATATTGGCTTCTTCGATTGACAGGCCACTCAGAGGTGAAATTACCGGAATATTAAACCACTTAGTACTCATCCCGACGGTGGCTGCTTCCACATCAATTTTATCCGTTGCAATGCCGGATGCTGGCCGCAGCTCTAGATAGTGCGAATTCCGAATCTGGGAGATTTCCTGTTGTACCTTGGCGATAGGTAATCCCAATTTATTGAGCAAATGGCTGGCCATTTCCAAGCTGGCTTCAAACTCCGGTTGGACAACTTCCTTGCCACCTAGTTGATAGAGCAGCTCAATATCTTGAAACTGGTTGGCACGCACTACAATGTCTAGGTCAGGTGCTATTTCCAAGGCGCGCTTCAGACATAGCCGGGTACTCATCCCATCAGGCAGATTAATTACCATTGTTTTGGCTTGCCCTAAATTAGCTTTAGCCAATACATGTAAGCTAGCCGCGTTCCCGTAGATGTAGGCGACACCCAGTTCCCGCAGCTTTTGGATGGATGCCTCCGATTGCTCGATGACCACCACTGGGGCAGCCTGAGCTTGGATGAGATGCAGAATGTTCTGACCGGTACGCCCGTAACCACAGATCACCACATGTCCGCTTAAGTTGGATTCGATCGATACTTCCTGCGGCTCATCGGTATCTTCAAACCAACTATTCAGCTGGGGGAAACTCTCCAACCAATTAAATAGCTTGGGAGTGAGTTTCAGCACCAGGGGAGTAATTACTAAGGTGACAGCTGTGGTACCCAGTAGAAGTAAGTAGACTCGCCGGGAGACGAATCCTAGGGATTGTCCTTCACTGGCCAGCACAAAGGAAAATTCCCCAATTTGAGCCAAGCCTAGACCCACGGTAATGGCCGTTTTGAGAGGATAGCCAAACAGTCTGACGATTGGCGTAATAATGATCCATTTGCCGACTAGTACCACTCCCACTAACCCTAAAATTAGCTCCCAGTTTTGCCAGAGAAATAGCGGGTCAATGAGCATCCCGATTGCCGCAAAAAAAAGCGCTGCAAATACGTCCCGCAGCGGCTCCACGTATGTGAGGGTCTGATCGGCATACTCCACCTCCGAAATCATCAGACCAGCGACAAATGCTCCCATCTCGATCGATAGCCCCAGTTGAGCTGTCAGCAACGCAATGGCCAAACAGAGCGTTACTACTCCCAGTAGGAACAATTCTCGGCTCTCCGTTTGAGCTAACAGTCGCAAAAATCTGGGCACCACCCAGATGCCCGTAATAATCGCCGCCCCCGAGAATAGCGCGATTTTAATCCCGGCCTGGAGCAGAGCTTCTCCAATTTCCGTTGGTGGCTTATCCAGCGCTGGTAAAATTGCCAACATCAAGCCCAGAGCTAAATCCTGGACTACCAACATTCCTAGCATCACTTGCCCGTGCGGTGTTTCGGTTTCGTTAGCTTCCATCAAGCATTTCAAGACTACAGCGGTGGAAGAAAGAGACAAAATAGAACCTAGGAACACCCCTTGCTGTGGGGTCGTCACCCATCCGATAGCTACCGAAATAAAAGTCGTTGCTACGATCGTCAACAGAATTTGGAGACTACCGCCCCCCAAACTAATATTTTGAACTTTTTTGAGTTCGGCAAAAGAAAATTCTACGCCCAAGGCAAATAACAAAAATGCCGCCCCAAACTGCGCTAAAGTTTCCACCTGAATTAGTTCTTTAATTAATCCTAACCCAGTGGGACCCACGATCATACCGCCCAAGATATAACCCAGGAGGGCGGGCTGGCGGCATAACCCCGCAATAATACCCCCAGTAGCAGCGGCGGCCAATACTGTTACTAAATCAATGATTAACCGAAAATCTTCTTGCACGGGCAGCTATTATGAGAGACTTTATTAAAATTTGAAACTATTCACTCTTTAGCATACCGAGTTTTTCTAATATCTGTTTCTGTTGCAGCCAAATCAGTCCATCCATACTTTGTATCCAGGAGACATTATATGTTCACTCATTTTTCAAGACGTTGGCAGGCTATGAGCCTTTGGGGATGGAGTTTTGGCATACTCAGCGCTCTAGCAGTGCCAGCATTAGCTGGAAAGACTGAAGTGATGACTCCCAAGACGCGACTCGGGGATACCGCTGCGCTGAATATTCAAGTTGATAACCCCCAAAAACCGCCGGTGGTGAAATTTGGCAAGAAAACTTATCCGGTCTTTTCCTTGGGTGAAAATATCTACCGGGTCTTGATTCCTTCTACTCCCTTAGAAAAACCGGGGGTTCGGAATGTCCAAGTGACGGCTGATGGCAGCACTCAATCGGTGCCGATTACCTTTATCGATCGCAAGTTTCGCATTCAGCGAATTAATCTACCACCAGGGAAATCGGGGGTCGAAGCCACGGCCTATGAACTGAAGAAAGTTGGTGCTTTCAAAGCACTAGTCACTCCTACTAAGTACTGGAGTGGCAAATTTGCCAATCCTAGCAAAGCTGAGACTAGCACTCCGTTTGGGGTGAAGCGTTACTATAATGGCGTATTTGCTAACGATTACTATCATCGTGGTCTCGACTATGCTGGTGCCAAGGGTTCCCCGGTCACGGCTCCGGCTCCTGGTCGAGTAGCAATGGTGGGACTAGTCAAAGATGGTTTTCGGGTGCATGGCAATGCGATCGGCATCGACCATGGCCAGGGGGTGGTGAGTATTTTCATGCACTTGAGCAAGGTTAATGTCAAGGAAGGCGATGTGGTCAAAACTGGCGATCTGATTGGGGCGATTGGGACCACTGGTGCCTCCACTGGACCACATCTGCACTGGGGACTATATGTCAATGGCATTGGAGTTGAGCCTGTTCAGTGGCTATCCCAATCATTTGACTAGTTTTACAGCTAGCAATTGTAGATTTGGCGATTAAACTGGGTACAATATCTATGTCCTAAATAGATCGCCTGATCCGCCTAAATAGCTAGGGACAAAGAATCTACCACTATTTGTCTCCTATGCTAAATATTAAGGAAATTGTAGACCAAGCCCTCCAAGACGGCTATCTGACTCCCGCCATGGAAGCAGAAGTCGGGCGCATTTGCGATAGCGCAGTGGAGTTATCGGTAGAAGAATATATGGCTCTCGATCAACTGATGGGGGCGTTGTTAGCTGGGGAAGTGGTGACTGTGCCCCGCAAACAATTTATTAATGTAATGGAAGAACTAGTGTTGACGGAAGCGATCGGTCAAGTTGCTGAAATCGAAATGAATCAGACGAAATTAAGCTTGGATGTGGGTGATATTGCCGCCTATGCCCTAAACCGTCTACCACCGCTATATGCCACCACCGAAGAAGGTGCCAATTATCAACGCCAGCGAGCTAAAAGTGAAATGCTGGATGTGATTCAGCAGCAGGTTAAAGAAGGTATTGAGCGAAATCTCGATCGACCAGATTTCTTCCCAGAGCGTCATGCCATTGTCAAGCCAGTACCTGGTAATGAGGTAGCTAACCAAGTCAATTCATTGCTGCAAGCCTATTCACCCAGCACTGAAACTGGTCAAACGAATGGTAAAGAAGAGCATAATTAATTTCTAATAAAAGCCCAGCCACCAAATATTTGGTGGCTGGGCTTTTGGGGTTGGCCACTAAGTGGATTTTTACCAGTTATCTCGATGGCGGTAGATACAGCCGACTGGTATTCGCTTCAATCCGGGCTTCTGCCTGTTGAATCATCCACCACCGATAGGCGATCGCACTGCCCGAAGCCAGTAGCCCCAAGAGCATTAAGCTGCCAATTTCGTTCACTCCGCCCAGAATGGCGTTAACAGCACCCATTGTGATAATCACACCGGTAATTGGCTCTTTACGATAGAAGGACTTCAAGAAACGAGGAGAGGTAATGTTCATACTTAGTTTACCCAAGATGTCAGCGAAAAATTAGGGTGTAGTTGCTGTCTAGCGCAGACCCAAGAATGTGAGCAGGCCAGAACCAGTAAAAAATTCTAGAACCAATAGGGCGGAAAAACCGACCATCGCCGCTCGGCCATTGAGTAATTCGGCAAAACGGTTAAAACCAGCTTTGGGTTGACTGACTTTTGGCAAAGTAGTGGGCTGCGGGATATTCATAAAAATCAGGATGTTTACATTCTGTTACTATTCTATCATTCCTCATTCTGCCACAGAGCATCTTGGTTACTGACCGCCAGCATCCGCTTGGGACGCAAAACCAATACTACCTGTCCCAAAATTGGTTCAGTGGGGGCGGAGCTAAACCAGTCTACGGCGACTTGTCCACCCTGATCGATCGCAAAATACTTGTTCTCATCCCAATCAGTCACGGCTCGATCGATCAGCAACAGTATTTCTTCTTCGGTTTCGGCATCTGGAATTAGCTCTTTATTGACAGTGAAAATTACCGCTGGACTTACCGCTGTCGAAACCGTTTGCCAACCCGGCAAACCCACCCAATTGGCAGCAGTGGGACGAATCATCCCAAAGGCATTAAGCATTTGCGCAGTTGGCAGATCAAGCAATACTTGGCTACTTACTGGCAACTTACCAGCTACTGGTACAAAGCGCGGTAGATCTTCATCACTCTCTAACCGATGTAAGGGCAAAATCGGTCGAGATTTGGCGGGCGTGCTAATCGTACCTAATAATTTTTCAACCTCTTGGCGTGCCGATACCGTGTGAGCGAACAACAAACCTCTCGCTACTAGCCGGGTCTTGTCCATGAGGTCGTGTTGCTGCTTGGCATAACGCCAATATTGGTAGGCCACTGCATCACCTGGATGGTCGGTGAAACCGGTGGGTAACTGCCGTAAATCAGCAAATTCTTTGACTGCTTTAGCTACTTCCTTAGATCCCTCAGCGTTCATACTCCGCTCGCACAAAAAGTCAGCCACTGCTGCGCGGTCTTTCTTGCCGAGAATACGCAACTCGTAGAGGCTATCACTCCCTACCCGAGTGAAGTGATTCTCCGTCTCAGGCTTAACGCCCACTTCCATAATGCTGCTAAAGACCTGAGCCGCCACCATGACCTGATTTTGATGAATTGGTTCAAAACCGCTCGCCTCAAAAATCTGTTGGGTATCGTAACCATTTTTTTGCAAGCTCTGACAGGATTGACCCCACTCCACCCAACTACCTTCTTTCCGGCGCAGACGTAGAAAAATCGCTTCAGAATCGAAATCGATAGGAGGAGCGGGACTGTCATTGGTGGTCATAAATTCAACTTAATGAGGGAAATAATTGATTGACTTAACTAACGCGCGTTAACCAGCAGATGATTGCTAGCAGCGCACCCACCACATAAAAAACTCCCACTACTTGTGTTTCTGCCCAACCGCTGAGTTCTAAGTGGTGGTGAAAAGGTGCCATTTTGAACAGGCGCTTGCCCTTACCATCAGGTCCTTTGGTGGCTTTGTAATAACCAACTTGAGAAATCACCGAGAGAGATTCTACAAAAAATATCCCACTCAGCACAAACAATGCCCACAGGTTACCACTCAAAATCCCCACCGCCCCCAAAGCTCCACCCAGAGCTAGAGAACCAGTATCTCCCATAAAAACTCGGGCTTTGTTGCGATTGTGCACCAAAAATCCCAGGTAGCTACCACTCAGGCAAATGCAGAAGAGGGACAGGGCTGGATGAGTAACCCCAGTGACGGCAGCCATTCCCAAAAGAGCGATCGCCCCGGTGCCGCCAGCGAGACCGTCCACCCCATCAGTGAGGTTAGTAGCGTTGCTTTCAGCCAATAGCACAAACACCGCTAATCCCCAAAACAGAAACCCTAGGGGCAGAGAAATACTAAAAGGCAAGCGGATGGTAGTTAGTTGGGCACTTTGGGAAGTAGCTACCCAAACGCAAAAAGCGATCGCCGCTCCGACTTGCAGAGCCAGTTTACCTTTGGGAGTTAGACCTTCGTTCTGGCCATTACTGAGACTTTTCCAGTCATCCACTCCACCGATCGCCAGATAGCTAGCAGTCATTAAGGAAACAGCAATCACATCAGCCTGAAAGTTTGACCAAATAATAGCCGCAATCAGACCAACTGGCACTACAAAGATGCCGCCCATGGTAGGAGTGCCAGCCTTTTGGAGATGGGCTTGGGGACCATCTGCGCGGATAAACTGACCCATCTTCAACTCACTAAGCCGAGGCACTGCCCAAAAACCTAAAGCAGCCACAGCTAAGGCAGTGCCAGCAAAAGGAATGAGCAAAGCAGTCGTCGCGCCATGTTGAAAGCGCCAGTCGAGGAAAGCGACAAGGGCAGCAGTAATAAAGCCTAAACTCCAGAGGAGCTGCACTCCGGTGGGCTGAAATCCTCTACTTTCCGATATATTTTCTGTCATGGTTATTTTGGAGAAACCTTAGCTTCCAGACTTAGCTTTCTTCCTCTTCCTCTGCTGCATCTTCTTCAAAGTTGTTGTCATCACCTTCCATCAGATCATCAGCAAAGTTATCTGGTGGAAATTCTGGTTGAGTAATATCTTTTTCGTCTCGATCGATCAACCGACCTCTGGCTTCTAACCAATCCAAGATCGATGTGTCGCGATGCACCGAAATGACTGGGGCGGGCTGAAAACGAGGACGCTCGGTCAGCGCTGGATTAACGAAGGGTTCTGACATTATATTAGATGTACATCTTTTCTAGAAGTAGCCAGCTACGAGTCTAACACTTTCTCTGGCCGCCTTACACTATCGGCTATCAGCCATCATTCCAGGGGAAAATTATGATAACCAAAGCTGACTTATTGAATATGCTAGCTGGTAAGAACTGTGGATTAAACGCTAGTGAATTAGAGAAAACCGCAATTTTAGCGGCGATCGCTGAGGTCGAAAGTAGCAACCCGACCGCTCGGCCATTGGAGTCGGCGGCGCTGGACGGTGACTGGCGATTGCTGTTTACGACGAGCGCCAGTTTGCTCAATTTGGGCAAGTTACCGCTGTCGCAGCTGAGTGAAATTTATCAGTGTATTCGGGTGGAAACTAGCAGTGTCTATAATATTGCTGAAATTCAGAGTCTGCCTTATCTGAGTAGTTTGGTGAGTGTGATAGCCAAGTTTCGGCCGCTTAGTGAGCAGCGAGTACAGGTCAATTTTGTTCGATCGATCGTCGGTCTGCAAAACTTGTTGGGTTATCAATCACCAGCGACTTTTATTGAAAAAATTAGCTTAGACCAAAGATTGATGGCGATCGATTTCCCGATCAATAGCAATAACCCCAATAGTTGGTTAGATATTACCTATTTGGACGACAATCTGCGGATTAGTCGGGGCAATCAGGGTAGTGTATTTGTCTTGACCAAAAATTAATCTCATGGATTATTTGGAGTTGGTGAAGACTTTTCAGTTATTAATGTACGGTTACTGATGAAAATCCAACGCCTTTCCCAAGGTCATCTTAAAATTTTAACGGAATGTCCGCGCAAATTTGAGCATACCTATCTTGATTTGCTCGCCGCTCCCCTGGCTCCCGAACAGCGCACCAATATGCAATGGGGTAGCGACTTTCATCGTTTGATGCAACAACGAGAACTGGACTTACCCATTGAACCATTTTTAGCTACCGATCCGCAGTTGGCTCAAACTGTCCATAACCTGATTGCCGTTGCTCCCGATCTATTTGCCCTTGATCTGCAAGTGACCAGAGATAGCGAGCATGTCCGCACTCTGCTGATCAAAGACTATTTATTTACTGCTATTTACGACTTAGTGCTGCTAGGATCAACGGCTCAGATTATTGATTGGAAAACCTACGGTAAACCACGTAATCTAGAAAGATTGGCTCAGGATTGGCAAACCAGGCTGTATCTCTACGTGATGGCCGCAACCAGCGATTATCCAGCCGCTGATATTTCTTTTACCTATTGGTTTGTGCTGAATCAGCCCCAGCCTCAATCTGCCAAGTTTCAATATAGTGATATCCTGCACCAGCAAACTCATCAAGAGTTGCAACGGATTTTGCAGCAGCTCGATCAATGGTTAGAAGATTATCAATACCAGCAGCATTTCCCCCAAATACCGATTGGCAGCCAGCTTTGTATGACTTGTCACTTTGCCAGCCGGTGCGATCGACTAACTGGAGATGACTATCCACGATCCCAAATATCTCCAGTTTTGGCACTAGCTCAGCTGAATGTTACGGAAATTGGTGAAATTGCTGTGTAGAGTAGAATTGAAATTACCACCCTTTCAATTCCAGCAGAGAAAGCTAATATGGGTAGATGCATCCACCTACTTTTGCTGTTATCCCAAGATGGCAGTTGATCATCATTCCGTAAGGTCTGCCTACCTGAATTAATCATCAATTCCCCAACTATCGCCGGATATTCCCAGCATATGCAGCTATTTTCTCAGAAATTCACCCAGTTATCATTAGTTTTGCTTAGTGGCATGATGACCTGGACAACTGCGCTCTCGATCGAAGTCGTTGCTTTACCATCGAAAGCGGTCAAACCCTTAAAGATGTTAAAACCAACTGTAAAACAATTAAAAGCAGTTTCAACAGACAAGTTAGAAGATAATCCCAAAGCTTTGGTGGATGAAGCTTGGCAAGTAGTTAATCGGGAATATGTAGATGGAACTTTTAACAAAACAAACTGGGTGCAAGTCCGCAAAGATTTACTAAATCGTAATTATACCAGTCGTCTTGATGCCTACAATGCGATTCGACTAGCCCTCCGCAAGCTGAACGATCCCTATACTCGCTTCATGAGTCCCACTCAGTATCAATCGTTGACTAGTCAAACCAATGGTGAGATGGTAGGCGTTGGTTTACGGTTAGAAGAAATTGTGAATACAGCTAGTGCCACCAAAAAACTGGTAGTGACAGATACTGCGGATAACTCACCAGCCGCCCAAGCTGGGATTAAGGCTGGCGATACCCTGTTATCAATCAATGGTAAACCGCTCGCTAAGATACCGGCTAGTGAAGCCATTAAACTGATTCGGGGCGAAGTTGGGAAGTCGGTGAAGCTGAAACTGTCCCGTAGTGGGCGGGGTATTTTTGAAGTGTCGGTGGCTATTGCACCGATTGAAGTATCCTCGGTTTCTTATCGAGCCAAGCAAGAAAATAAAGTTAAAGTTGGCTACATTAAATTGACCGAATTTAGTGCCAACTCGACTAAGCAGATGGAGAACGCCGTTAAAGCTTTGAACCGGGAAAAAGTTAATGCTTTTGTGGTAGATATGCGGGGTAATCCGGGCGGTTTATTACAAAACAGTATCGAGATCGCCCGGTTATTTTTAGATAGTGGAGTGATTGTCAAAACTGTTGATCGCAAGGGCACTGATGAACAGTTCCGAGCCAACCAAACCGCTCTGACTAACCTGCCAGTAGCTGTGTTGGTGGATAGTAATTCAGCCAGTGCTAGCGAAATTTTTGCTGGTGCACTCAAAGACAATGCCCGAGCCACCATCGTTGGTTCGGCTACTTTTGGTAAAGCCCTGGTGCAGTCGGTGCATGGTCTCCATGATGGATCGGGTTTGGCCGTGACGGTTGCTCATTACTACACCCCGAATGGCACTGACATTGGTCACAAGGGTGTTGCGCCCAATCTCAAAGTCAATTTAAGTGCCACTGAACAACAGAAGGTTACTGACAATCCCGATTTAGCCGCCAGCAATCAAGATTCAGCTTACCAAGCCGCCCTCGGTGTTTTTCAAAACTCGGCACTTAAACCCAACGACAACAAAACAATTAGTCCACAGTCTTTGGGATATTAACCTCACAATATGGGTGAATCACGCACTGCTCACAGTACCGCTCAAATTAACCAGGAAATGGCCAAACTGGGCAACCACAGCCAAAAGCTGGGGGCTGAACTGTATCAGCTCTACAGCAACTACCTGACCAGTTTGGCTCAGGCTGTTCGCCATCAAGGGATTCAAGCCTGTTACTGTATTTGCACTAACTGCTATCCGCCAGAATTTTTGGCGCTAGCACCCAGTCACCAGCAAAAGCTCCAGCGATCTTTGCGACGAGCGATTACTAACTCTATTATTGATTTGTTGAGCCAGCTGCATTCGATCGACCAGCTCGATGCTCCTGGTCAGCTGTTAGATTGGCAAGAGACTCTCGAAGAAGCAATTAGTCACACTTTGCCTAGTCTTTCCAAAAAACTGAATTATCTGCTCCAACAGGCGCGGGTTATTCCCCAACAAGTACCCAGGCAGGTTTTAGAAGCAGCGGCCAAGGTGGAGGCTACGGGAGAAAGTAGTATTAATCGTCCCCACATTTTAAGAGTGTTTGTTGAACAAGACGCTCTCGATACGCTGGATACCACCGTCGTGAAACCAGTTCATGTGATCTTTTTGCAGCTGGTCGAAATGGAATTTGCCGATCGACAAGTGATGCATCTACGCAAACAAATTCACTCTTTAGAATCCCAGCTAGCCAGTCTGCACCACAGCTATCAACGCCAGCTCCAAAAACTGCAAGTGGGAGCCGCTGAATCAGCTTGGCACCACAGCTGGTTTGGTAATACTGAACCCGAATCTCACTCATTAACCGAATTGACAGATTAGCTGCTACTTTTTTATGATGTCTGAATCGATGAACTGGTCAAGACTGCACAAAGCCCTCGCCGTAGAATCCCAGCATGGATTCATCGACTTAGTTGGTCAACAGTACCAGTTCAGTGAGTTTCTTTGCATCACATTGGGGAAGCCCCCCGCCCAGTTACTCCGTCCTGACCAGGAACAATGGCGAGACCTGGCTCGCGAATTTTCGCACTATCCCGAATTGACAGTGAGCGAACGCAAGCGGTTACTAGCTATTACCGATCGTTTATTGACAGATGCCCAAGCCCAGCTATCTGCTTGGATCGACCAACAACCGCCACTGCATATGGCTCCTATGCCCATTGTCAAGCAGCAGCCTGCCTCTTTTGTTAGTGCTGCCGTCAGTGAGGATAGTGGCCAATCGATCGATACCGTGGTCGCACTCGATCGACCTCTCCAAGACCTCCCCAAAATCAGTGCCAAAGCCGCAGAAAGTCTAGCCAGGTTGGGTTTGTACTATGTGCGCGACCTGTTGTTCTACTATCCCCGCGACTACATTGACTATGCTCGGCAAGTAGACATTCGATCGCTAGCAGTAGGCGAAACTGTCACACTGGTGGGACAGGTCAAACGCTGTAGTTGTTTTACTAGCGCCAAAAATACTAAGTTGACCATCTTAGAAATGGTACTGGGCGATCCGACTGGTCAAATTAAGCTGGGTCGCTTCTATGCGGGTAGTCGTTACAGCAGCCGGGGCTGGCAAGAGATGATCAAAAAACGCTTTTCGCCAGGAGTCTTAGTCGCGGCCTCTGGTCTAGTCAAAAGCCAGGGCAAGTATGGTCTAACTCTCGACAACCCGGAAATGGAAGTATTAGGCGCAGGAGAGGAAACAATTTCTTCCATGCGAGTGGGACGAATTTTGCCAGTGTATCCACTCACCGAAGGGATTAGTGCTGATTTAGTCCGGAGGTCAATGGTGTCGGCTTTACCCAGTGCGACGCTGATTCAAGATCCTCTGCCAGTTGATATTCGTACTCAATACGATTTGTTGGAGTTGCCCCAAGCGATCGCCAGTATTCATTTCCCAAACAGTCCAGCAGCTAAAGACCAAGCCCGACGGCGCTTAGTCTTTGATGAGTTCTTTTATCTCCAGCTAGGCTTTTTAGATCGACGGCAACAGCTGCGCCAGCAGACCACCATCACGGTGCGGCTACCAGAAAATTCGTTGTTAGATCAGCTGCGGCAAATTTTACCGTTCAGCCTCACTAACGCCCAGGAACGGGTGGTTAGCGAAATATTGCAAGATTTACAAAAGTCCAATCCCATGAACCGGATGCTACAGGGCGATGTTGGTTCGGGGAAAACCGTAGTAGCTGTGATGGCCATTTTGGCGGCGATTCAGTCCGGCTATCAAACAGCACTGATGGCGCCTACCGAAGTCTTGGCCGAGCAACACTATCGCAAGTTCGTATCCTGGTTTAATCTTTTACATTTACCGGTGGAATTGCTCACTGGTTCGACCAAAGCGGCCAAACGCAAACAAATCTATCGCGAATTAGAGACGGGTGAGCTGTCGATTATTGTTGGCACCCATGCCCTGATTCAAGATAAGGTGAATTTTAGCCAGTTGGGACTAGTCGTCATTGATGAGCAACATCGTTTTGGGGTGCAGCAAAGGGCATCACTTCAACAAAAAGGCCAAGAACCGCATGTCTTAACTATGACCGCCACCCCCATTCCTCGCACGTTAGCCTTGACTTTGCATGGCGACTTAGATGTTAGTCAGATCGATGAACTACCAGCGGGGCGGCAACCGATTCAAACCACGATGATTAATGGTCGAGAGCGGCGCAGTGCCTACGACTTGATGAAACGAGAAATTTCCAAGGGACAGCAGGTTTATATTGTGTTGCCGCTAATTGAAGAATCTGAGAAATTGGACTTGCGATCGGCTATTGCTGAACACGAACGATTGGCCACAGGAGTATTTCCCGAATTCCAGGTGGGCTTACTACACGGTCGGATGTCCTCCGCCGAGAAAGATGCTGCCATTACGGCTTTTCGGAATAATGAAACTCAGATCTTGGTGGCGACGACCGTGATTGAGGTCGGCGTGGATGTCCCCAACGCCACAGTGATGATGATCGAAAATGCTGAACGTTTTGGTTTGTCACAGTTACACCAGCTGCGTGGTCGGGTAGGACGGAGTAGCTATCAGTCCTTTTGTCTGTTGATGAGTGGTAGTAACTCGGCTGATGCCAAGCAGCGTCTCCAAGTATTAGAAAAGTCCCAGGATGGTTTTTGGATTGCCGAGATGGATTTAAGATTACGGGGACCGGGAGAAGTGTTGGGGAGTCGGCAGTCCGGGCTGGCCGATTTTGCCTTAGCTAGTTTGGTTGCAGATGGTGATGTGCTGGGATTGGCGCGGGAGGCGGCGGATCAGGTGATGGAAAGGGCGGGGGGGCTGACGCAATTTCCGTTGTTGCGATCGGAGTTAGACGACAGGTATCAACGCCTACTGGGAAATAGTATGTTGACTTAAAGCCCCATCATTTCCGCCGAGACCATCACCATAGCTCCACCCCCTGTGAAAACAACCAAAACTCGGCCTCGTCTGTTTCAGGGAATTTTACCTTGGAGACCAGCTTCAATCGGCAATGATATCATCGGGGGCATTGTCTTGGCGGCGGTCGGTATTCCGGAAGTGATGGGATACACCAAGATTTCGGGAACGCCAATCGCCACTGGACTGTATACACTCTTGCTGCCAGTTATCATTTTTGCCGTGCTAGGTTGTTCGCGCCATCTCGTTGTGGCTGCCGACTCTGCCACGGCGGCGATTTTGGCGGCGGGGCTGTCTGGTTTAGCTTCAGTGGGAAGTCCTCATTATGTGGCCTTAGCCGGATCGATCGCCATCTTAGTAGCGGGGTTATTATTGCTAGCTCGTCTGTTTCGGCTCGGTTTCCTGGCAGACTTTTTATCACGGACTGTATTAATCGGTTTCTTGACTGGGGTGGGCATGCAAGTGGCGATCAATCAATTGCCAGGATTGCTAGATTTCCAAGATGGTGGACATCAGCCCCTGCCAAAAATTATTAGTGCAATCACCGGCTTCCCTCATGCTAACCATCTAGCGATCGGGATCTCTGTTACTGTCCTGATTACGATTCAACTATGCGATCAATTCATCCCGAAATTTCCCGGCGCATTGTTGGTGGTAGTCGGAGCCATTATCACCAGTTGGCTATTTGACTTTGCTGGCTATGGTGTCAGTGTTGTGGGAACTGTGCCCAGTGGTTTGCCCTCCTTTGGCTTACCCGCTGTTAGCTGGAATGAAATTCCTGCTGTCTTGAGCATTGCCCTATCCTGTTGCATTGTCATTGTGGCTCAGAGTGCTGCTACCTCCCGTGCCTACGCTTTTAGATATAGCGAAGGTTTTAACGAAAATATTGATTTGGAAGGTTTAGCCGCAGCTAATTTAGCAGCGGGATTGACTGGTACATTTGTGGTCAATGGTAGCCCAACTAAAACAGAAATTGTGGACACCGCTGGTGGCCGCAGCCAAGTGGCTCAGTTATCTACAGCAGCTGTGGTCTTGATGGTGATTTTATTTTTAACTCGACCGCTTAGCTATCTACCGAATCCAGTGTTAGCAGCAATTGTCTTCTCGATCGGACTCCGGTTGATCGACATTAAAGGAATGCGATCGATCTTCAAAACCCATCGTGAGGAGTTTTATTTGGCCGTCATAACTGCGGTTACGGTGGTTTTTATTGGGGTCAAAGAAGGAATCATTCTGGCAATTATGTTGTCACTAATCTTGCATGTGCGCCATAGTTATCGACCTCACTCCGCAATCATTATTCCTGGCGAACATAGATTTTGGCAACCGATGCCGGTGCAGATGGGTTTGATCTCGGCACCTGGTTTGATTATTTATCGATTTAGTCGGGACTTATTCTATGCTAATGCCACCTTCTTTTCCGAAGAGGTGCAAAGCCTAGTGAAAAATGCAGAACCACCAGTGCGATGGTTTATTTTAGAAGCCAGAGCAATTACTGGAATCGACTATTCAGCCTATCAGACGTTGCGGGATGTGGTTCAGGAATTATCGATCCAGAATGTTGTTTTTGTTGTTTCTGGTCTGCCGCCGGAGGTGAAATTACAATTCGATCGAGATGGACTGACCGATCTAATTGGTATTGATCGATTTTTTAACCACTTAGACGAAGCGTTGCTGACTTGTCGATCGGGTGGTGTGTGAGGAAATCGACTACCTGAATCAAAAATAATTCAGGTTATAATACACCCTCGTTTACTGCTGTTTACATGACCGGATCATTACTCACCGTTGCTACCAATCCCACCTTAATCCTGAACCTGCGCATTCTCTGCGGGATGATCTCTAGTCTATGGATAGTGGAATTGACTGATTCCTTACTATTGGGAAACAGGCTCAACCGCTTTGGCATTCAGCCACGCCGCTGGTCTGGCCTCAAAGGAATTTTGCTATCACCGCTACTCCATGGCGATCTTCAACATTTGGCTGCTAATACAGTTCCACTAGCGGTCTTGGGTGGATTGATTCTGTTTCGTAGTCAAACCACCTTCGCCATCGTTACGGCAGTAGTGTGGCTGGTGAGTGGCGGTGGGACTTGGCTTTGTGGTGGGGCGAAGACTAATCATATCGGTGCCAGTGGAATTGTCTTTGGCTACTTGGGGTTCCTGCTGCTGCAAGGATATTTGGAGCGGAGTTCGATCGCTATTGGTTTAGCGGTGATCGCCGGGACGTTATACGGCAGTTCACTGTGGGGCGTGTTGCCGAGCAAACGAGGGCGTTCGTGGGAAGGCCATTTGTTTGGCGCGATTGGTGGAGGGCTGGCGGCGCGTTATTTGCCGGAGCTAACGATCGCCCTGGCGCAATTTCACTGACATGCAGATTAAATATCTGTCTTCTTCTATCTCTGCTAATTATTGGTGGGATTTGAAGTCTGCTTCTGAAGATATTAATTAATCGGTGGCAGTTTGGTATTGAACTACATAGTCTTGCACCAGCTGTCGATAGTTTTGGAGATTTAGATCTAACCAATCGCGATCGTCACTGTTGGCATAAATATGAACGACTGGTTCCCCGGCATCGGGCAGAATTAGAATCCAGTTGTCATTACGGGAGTTATAGATCTTCACCCCATCTTCGGTGTCTAGCTTTTCACTTTGATGAGTTTCTAGAATATGGCGCATTAGACCGCCTTTAGCTCCCCAGGGGCAGCGTACTTTAGAGGCTTCTTGGAAAACACGAGGTAGTTGCTGGCGAATACTGCTTAAGTGACGGTTTTCTTTGGCTAACAGCTCAATTAATTTAGCTACACAAAACATGGCATCAAAACCAGCATGTAGTTCGGGAAAAATAAATCCCATATCACCACTGCCACCCAGCACTACATGGGGTAGTTTTTGACAGGCTTCCATCAGATCGGTGGGGTTCGACTTGGTGCGTTTGACCCGGCCACCATGACGGCGGGCTAATTCTTCGATCGCACTACTAGCATGAACTGGTACCACCACTGTCCCCCCCGGATGTGCTTTTAGAGCTAAATGCACCATCAAAGATGTCAATAGATCACCACGAATCGTCACGCCAGTTTCATCTACCAAAATCAATTGCTCACCATGCGCCGAGACTTGCACGCCGAAAGTAGCCTGGAGCGATTCTACTACCCGCCCCAACTGGTGCAGTAAGATCTCCCGCTCGCCAATTTTGGGCGCAGTCTGGCTAAGACTAGCATTGAGCACTACCGCATCCACACCAAACTTGGCTAGTAATAGTGGTAAGATTGCTCCCGAAACAGCGTAGGCGTAGTCAATTACAACTTTGCCACTACCGCGAATAGTTTGCAAATCTAGGTGGGTTTGAAAAGCATTGTTGTAGAGTTCGATTCCTTGAATCTGGCTGATTTTGCCAATCTCGGGAATGCTGGCACGACGCAAGTCTTCTTTGAAATAAGCCGACTCGATTTTCTTTTCTTGGCTCTTAGAAATATTGATACCACGCGCATCGAAAAATTCGATCAGCAAATAATCTAGTCGATCGGGATGGAGCCGGATATGTAATCCACCCGCTACATACAGGGTCGGAATAATTAAGCGGGCGACGGGAATGGCCGTAGAGCTGAGATCCCGGACACTCACTCCCACCGACATTAGTCCGGCGACCAGGGATCTGACCACCATACTGGAAATACTGCGTTGGTCGCGCGAAATCGTCACTTGATCGCCATTTTTCAGGGTAGAACCGTAGGCAGCACCCAATTTGACGGCAAACTCTGGGGTGATATCAATATTGGCAAGTCCCTGCACGCCTCGCTGGGAGAAGAGGTTGCGTCGTGCCACATCTCCCCAGATCAAGTTCAACGTCAAGATTGCTAGGGGTTCAATTTCTTTATTTGGCCAAACTTTGACGTTGCTGTTGACCTGAGCTTCTTCGCCAACTCGCGATAGCGACCCGACCACCGCCCCTTCCAAAATCTGGGCGCCACGACCAATCCGGGCACCACGTCCTACGATACAAGCGCGCAGTTGGGCTTCCTCGCTAATAATTGCCCCATTCCAAATGATCGGGCGTTTGAGGTTGGCATCAGCTCCGATTGTCACATTGTCACCAATCACAGTATCGGCAGTAATATTTACGCGGGGACCAATGCGACAGTTATTACCAATCACTACTGGCGTACCAATGTTCGCTGTCGGATCGATATAAGTGCCATGTCCTACCCATACTCCTGGTCGGATTTGAGTAGAGGTGGGATGCAAGCTCGGTAATTGGGTAAAAACATCATGCTGTACTTGGCGGTAAGTATCTAACTGACCGACATCACACCAATAACCGGTAGCGACATATCCATAGATCGGAACTTCGGCTACTAGCAAGTTGGGTAGCAAATCCTGGGACATGTCAAATTCCTGGTCAGGCGGAATAGCTTGTAGTACTTCTGGTTCCAAGATATAGATACCAGTATTGACAGTATCCGAGAATATTTCACTGGCGGTAGGCTTTTCCAAGAAACGTTGCACCCGACCGCTGGTATCGGTAATTACCACGCCAAAATCTACGGGGTTACGAACGGAAGTCAAGACCATGGTGACGGCAGCTTGCTTTTGCTGGTGAAAGTTGATCGCACTTTGCAAGTCGAAATCAGTAATGCTATCGCCACTAATGACCAAGAAAGTTCGATCGAGCAGTTCACCGACATATTTAATGGAGCCAGCGGTACCTAAAGCTTGTTCTTCTTCGATCGCGTAATGCAAATGCACCCCCCAATCACTACCATTGCCGAAGTATTGCTGGATCGCTTCTGGCTGGTAGTGAAGAGTAATAATTATTTCGGTGATGCCATGTTTTTTGAGCAGATTGATAATGTGCTCAATAATCGGGCGGTTGAGTACTGGTACCATCGGCTTGGGCAGTTCGCAGGTCAAAGGGCGCAGGCGCGTCCCGGAGCCACCGGCCATAATTACTGCTCGCAATTCCATATATTCATCAATCCTGATTGCTGCTTACCCTAATTCTAAGCTGGATCGCAATTTTCAAACTGCTTTGTATTGACTAACCGGGTCGGTGTAATGGTGCCATCAGCACTCTGGTGCCAGCGCACCAAACTATTGGCCTGACCAATAACTTGGCCAACATATTTGCTATTCAGTCCGATCGCTCGGCGGGGTGCCGTAGTGACTAGAGAAATTCCTTGCTCTAGGGAACAAGCTCCCCATTTCACCAAATTTTCGACTCCCGCCAACAACGATAGGGTAGTGCCTGCTAAGGTACCATCTGGCAGCCGGGCGGTTCCTTCTTGAATCTCGATTTGCCGACTATCCCAGGGATAAAATCCATCGGGCAAACCCAACGGTGAGAGGGCATCACTCACTAAAAAGGCTTGATCACTGTAGTTAGCCGCTCGTAAAAAAATCTGAAGCATGGTGGGATGAATATGCTGGCCATCGGCAATAAATCCGCACTGGACACCCGGGTAAGTCAGCGCTGCTCCCAGTAAACCGGGTTGCCGATGATGCAAACTAGGCATCGCATTAAAAGCATGAGTAACCAGGCTTGCTCCTTCATCAAAAGCCCGTTCGGCCTGTGCCCAATTTGCTTGAGAATGGCCCAAACTGACTCTGATCCCCAGGCTGATTAAATAGGGCACGACTAAACCGGAAGGATCGAGTTCTGGCGCGAGCGTAATCAGCTTGACTAGGTTGGCATGGTCGCCGATTACCCGCTTGATACTTTCGACTGTTAGCGGCAACAGGTACTCGGCTGGATGAGCGCCCCGTTTCGCCGGATTGAGGCAAGGACCCTCTAAATGGACTCCTAGCACTTGAGCCGTCTGGGTGGGTTGCTGGGCTATGAACTGGGCAATTACTTGTAAAGAGCGCTGAAAATTGTCGATCGAAGTAGTCACCAAGGTCGGTAAAAAGCCATCAACTCCCTGCTCCCAGAGTAGCTGACCGATTTTGGTTAATCGATGATGGTCGGTGCTTTGTAAGTTGGGAAAAGCCAGACCCAAAGCGCCGTTAATCTGCAAATCTACTCCACCCAAAGAGCACCAATCCCCGGCTAGATCGATCGCACTCACCTCCCCAGCCACTTGAGTCGCCACCTCTTGAATTTGGCGTTCGCGCACCAAGATTTGCTGTAGTCCAGCATAGCCAGGAACGCGGGCGTTAATAATTTTGGCGAGCATAAAATCTACCGGTGGGGGTGCTTTTAGCTTATATTTTGAGGGGCGATTCCGCCAGCGTTTCCAACATAATTTATGATTAATCCCCGTATTGGTATCATTATGGGCAGCGACTCCGACCTGCCCTGTATGCAAAGCGCTGCTCAGATTTGTGAGCAATTCCAGATCCCCCACGAGGTCGCGATCGTCTCTGCCCATCGCACGCCGGAACGGATGGTGCAATATGCCCAAACTGCTCACGAGCGAGGCTTACAGGTGATTATTGCCGGAGCCGGGGGCGCAGCTCATTTACCCGGTATGGTAGCCGCTCTCACTGCCCTGCCAGTAATTGGGGTGCCGATTCAGACCAAAACTTTGCAAGGCGTGGATTCTCTTTATTCGATCGTCCAGATGCCAGCAGGTATTCCGGTAGCGACGGTCTCGATCGGCAATGCTACCAATGCTGGACTGTTAGCGGTGCAAATCTTAGCCAGTCATGATCCCCAATTATTGGCTGCTGTGCAAGCCTATCGCGCCAGGTTGCAAGCGATGGTCGCCCAAAAAGACCAAGAATTAACCGCCATTGGCTATCAGCAATATCTCGATCGACACTTTCCTTGCCCCTAAAACTTGCCACAACCTTACCAATTGTTAACAACACTTTTAGATTTAGACTGAATTTGCTATATGGTACTGGGGGCCTTTATCTCCACTGTCGATCGACATCAGAGGAATTCTTTGCATGAATAAGTATGAAAACATCCTAAATAACTCCGAAGAGTTTACCGATGTCAAACTCACTCCCCCGGAAGGGATCGCTGCGATCGCGATGATTGCTTTGATGGCTGATGAACCAGATGGAGAGGTCGATCCCGGTTTATTCATGAATATTTTGAGCTCCTTTGAGCTGTTTGATGAATATGCCGAAGCTGACATGCTAGCGATGATTAGCAAATTGACCGAAATTGCTGACGAAGACAGTTTGGGGGCGCTCTTTAACGCTGCTGATGATGTTGATGTAATTGCCGATGAGTTAGTACCAGATGCCTTTGCCATCGCCGTGGCTGCTCTCATCGATGAAGAAAAGTTGGTGATTCCTCCTCAGAAAAAAGCTTTTCTGCTGGAGTTGCAAACGGCCTTGGATGTGGATAATGCCGAAGCTAAAACAATTATTGAAGATGTCATTGACACCCTCCAAAGCGCTGGCTAAGCAGAGCCATCGGTCTAGCCTTTGTTGGAGGCGGTTCCTCGCGCCGTGGGAGTAACAAAGTGCTAGAAGTTCAAGTTCATCACATCCTGCGCCAGATCCTGCGTGATCGATCGACTGGTAGTTGGCCGCACCAATTAACTATGGCGCGGTTAGTTGCCCGCGCTTTGCGTTTACAGCAATCAACTATCATTCAAACTGGGCTACCGCCCAATGGTCTGCCCCAAGCCACTTATGCCAGTAGCTACTTGGTGCCAGTATTGCTATGGCCAGGTAGCGTGGCGATTGTCGCCACCTCAGCAGTTCACCAGCGGCTGATGCAATTTGATCTACCACAACTGCAATCCCAGCTGGGCGTTAGCAAAACAATTTACCACCAACTGCCCAACACCCCAGGCAATAATTTGCTGTTGATCTCACCGGAGCAATGGCTAGCAGACTATCAAAATATTTCGATACCAATCTTGGTAGATGGTGCTGATCGATTAGAGCAATGGATTCATGATTGGTTACAGGTTCAGATTACTCCCCTGGCTTGGGATGCTCTGGTTTTAGCTATCCCCCAGCAAGCCGAAGAAATTCGCGATCGGCGAGTAAGGCTAACTAAAAGTATTTTCCAGCACCCGGTTAATCCCTACAATTGCTATTTGCTTACTACCAATGAGCGCCAACTGATTCCCCCGGCTTTAACTCCGAAAATTAGTGACGATTGGTTAGTCTGGGCGAAGATCGATCGAGAGCAGGGCCTATTTACCCTCATCGCCAGTCAGATTGAGATCAATACCAATCTGACCCAACTATGGGCGCGGTCATCCCACATTTTGATTGGCAATGTTTTGGATGTAAATCATACGGCTAACAGCTATCGGCAAGAATTAGGTTTAGAAGAGTTAACCTGTGTCAAATTTGCGGCTAGTAAGCGATCGCTACCCCAGCTATACGTGCCTAATTGGATGCCGATGCCCAACACCAAAAAATTCCAGGAAATCTTTTTAGCAGCGACCATGCGCTTATTGGCTCAGCGCTTGCACCAAGATGAAGTCCCCCGTGCAGTGGGCTTAATTGTGATCGTGATTGGGGATACGCCGCTGAAGGTGCAGATTGCCACCCAGGTAGCTGCCGCCTACGGCTCGCGGGTACAGGTAGAAAATCCTAACTTACTAGCTAGTAGCATTCTCGTGACCGGTTGGGAATTTTGGAACGACTACCAAGAACTCTTGCCCAGTCCGCAACTGCTGATTATTGCCACTTTACCAATTCCTTCCTTGGAAGATCCGTTAGTGGCAGCGAAAGTCAGTCGCTATAAACGCCAGCGTCAAGATTGGTTTCGGGGTTATTTACTGCCAGCCGGTTTAAGGGTTTTGCAGCGATCGATCCTGGCTATTCGGCAATCCGCTGGCTTGGTGGCTATTTTTGACAACCGGATCAATCATCGCAGCTATGGTAAACAGGTCTTAGCCGCTCTCCATCCCATTCACCGGATCGATGCGCCAGAGTTACGTTGATGTACTAGATATATAATTATGCAGATAGGTGCCATTCTCCTTTGATTTTTCCTGATGCAGAATACTCGCTTAAGTAACCTACTGAGCTTCTTCGCTATCAAACTGCAAGCCTGGATTCAAAACCCTTGGCGACGGGCATCGGTGTGGTTAATTTGCTTATTGCTAGGCAATTTTCTGGGACCAGCGATTTCGTTAGTCACTGGTCAGCTGGCTCAACTAGATATTGTCGTGGCTTTGGTGATGTTGGTTGCGACTGAATTGGTGAGTTGGCTAGTATATCGGCGGCAAGCAGTATCGACCTTGGGTAGCTTTGGTTTAGAAAATTTGAATGCTTTGAAGCTAGGATTTGTCTATAGTCTGTTTGTAGAATCACTCAAGCTAGCTTCTTAGTAGCGCTAGTAAAAAAGTTTTCTAACTTAGCCAAAATTTGCTATGCTGTGTAACTGGCGGCAGCATAGCCAAGTGGTAAGGCAGAGGTCTGCAAAACCTCCATCCCCCAGTTCAAATCTGGGTGCTGCCTCTCGTCAAAACCTCGCTCTGTGCGGGGTTTTTGTGCTTTTATCCACTATTAGAATTCTGCGCTGTTGGGATAAAACTTCCAAATAAATTTAAGACACCCTTTACTCTATAACCTTCCTCTTATTTGTTTTGGGAATTAAAAATGCAGCATTCGGACGACTCTTCAGATTTTGGAACTGTGTAAGGCTTCAATTTATTTTCTTGCTCTGGGAAGAATATTGCGTGTTCCCAATTGCAAGCTGTTACGACTTGTTCAGGAATTAGAGCATCGAATCAGCTAATCTCTAATTTTTCTAATTATCCAGCTAAGATACGAGCGGCTTCTGTATCTTTACGCCAGTGAGGCTGAGGTCAGTTCAGCAGATTGACTGAACTAGGCCAGCTGAAACTGAAATGTATAAAATGTCACAGTATTATGGTTTTGTTGAGCTATTTTCTGCCAACAACTTAGCACCTGTAACCTAAATTAACGCCCACACTCTATGATTAGTCTGATCGAAACAACGATGGGTGGTTCTTTCATCGCCCCCATCGAGCGTCCTGACTCTCATACTTCTCAGTTTTATCTTGATCGACAAGCCGCCCGTGAATCTAATGCTCGTAGTTATCCTAGGCGGCTACCGATCGCGATTAAAAAAGCGGCAGGGATATTTATCACCGATGTTGATGGTCGTCAATATTTTGATTGTTTAGCAGGTGCCGGGACTCTATCTCTAGGTCACAATCATCCTGTAGTAATCGCCGCTATTCAAGATGTCCTGGCCAGTGGTCTGCCCCTTCATACTCTAGACCTGACCACCCCGGTTAAAGACCAATTTGTCGAAGAGTTATTTGCCGCTCTGCCTCCTGCTTTTGCCAAAAATGCCCGCATTCAATTTTGTGGGCCGACCGGTGCTGATGCGGTGGAAGCGGCCATCAAATTAGTTAAAACAGCGACTGGTCGCCGGAGTATGCTGTCTTTTCATGGTGGCTACCATGGCATGACCAATGGTGCACTGAGTCTGACTGGTAACCTTAATGCCAAAGAGGCGGTAGCGGGGTTGATGCCTGATACTCATTTCTTACCGTATCCGTACAGTTTCCGCTGTCCCTTTGGCTTGGGGGGAAAGACTGGTGCTCAGACTAGCAGTAATTACATTGAATCGGTTTTAGCTGATCCCGAAAGTGGGATTGTGAAACCAGCAGGTATGATTTTAGAGGTGGTACAGGGTGAAGGTGGGGTGATTCCAGCTCCTGACGAATGGCTGCGCGATATCCGACGCATTACTCAGGAGCAAACGATTCCTCTGATTGTGGATGAGGTTCAAAGTGGTTTTGGCCGGACTGGTAAGTTATTTGCTTTTGAACATAGTGGTATCATTCCTGATGTCTTACTCCTGTCCAAGGCGATCGGAGGGAGCCTGCCGTTATCGGTGATGGTGTATCACGAGTCTTTAGATCAGTGGGGACCAGGGGCACATGCTGGTACTTTTAGAGGAAATCAAATGGCAATGGCGGCAGGACAAGCTGCTCTGCGCTATACCATTGAAAACCGGCTGATGGATCATGCTCAAGTCATGGGCGATCGACTGATGGGGAATTTACATCAGCTGCAATCTGCACATTCCTGTATTGGCGAAGTGCGGGGCCGAGGATTGATGGTGGGCGTGGAATTGGTCAACCCCGAAGAGTCCGCCAACCAGCGGGGTATCTATCCGCACAATGCCTCCCTGGCGCGACAGCTTCAAGCTGAATGCTTTCATCGGGGACTAATCATTGAGTTAGGCGGACGTTTTGGTAGTGTCGTCCGATTTTTGCCGCCACTGATTATTACACCAGAACAAATTGATAGCGTTTGTGAAATTTTCGCGCAATCTCTGCAATCAGTCCAAAATATTTAGTGATTACAAATTCATGTTGGATAGTTCAGTATCTTTAACCGCGACCATGCCCCAGCCTTTGCTTAACTGGGATAGCTTTTTCCTTTCTAATTCACCATCAGGCATCGAAAATTACGAGGAGGCGATCGCGTCAGCCAGTCAGGTATTAACTACTTGGATGCAGCAGCAGACCCAAGCATATAGTGGACTGGATCCTGCTGTTCTACGAGCACAGTTGACCGCGATCGACTGCTGTCCTGACCAAGGTCAGCCCTTAACCAATATTTTACAACAGGTATCTGAAACAGTTGTGGCTCATGCCGTGAGCGTTTCTCATCCTCACTGTATTGCCCATTTGCACTGTCCACCGCTGACCGCATCTCTGGCGGCAGAGGTGTTGCTAAGTGCTACCAATCAGTCCATGGATTCTTGGGATCAAAGTCCGGCGGCTACGATGGTGGAGCAACAGCTCCTGGATTGGCTGTGCCAACTTTATGGTTATAGTCTAGCTGCTGATGGCATCTTTACTAGCGGCGGTACTCAATCGAACCTGATGGGGTTGCTATTGGCTAGAGACCACTATGCTCAGCAACATTTGAATTGGTCAATCCAGCAGCAAGGATTGCCTCCGGAGGCATCCCGCTTTCGGATTATTTGTTCGGATGTCTCCCACTTTACGGTGCGTCAATCGGCTGCACTCCTGGGTTTAGGACAACAGGCTGTGGTAACGGTGGCGACTAATCGTGACTATCAAATGGGGGGCAGTGCGGTGGAAGCCTGTATTCTCCAGCTTCAGGCTCAAGACCTGATTCCGATCGCGATTGTTGCTACTGTTGGCACTACCGATTTTGGTAGTATTGATGTCCTGACAGAGCTAGCTGCTTGTGCTCAAAAATATCAGCTGTGGCTTCATGCTGATGCTGCTTTTGGGGGGGCGCTAATTTTGAGCGATCGCCATCGTCATCAACTAGATGGGATTGCTGCTGCTGATTCGATCACGGTGGATTTCCATAAGCTATTTTATCAACCAATTAGTTGTGGAGCTTTCTTACTCAAAAATCGCGATCACTTTGATCTACTGCGGTTACATGCCGACTATCTCAATCCTGAAGGCAATGAAGATCAAGGCATTCCTGATTTAGTCACCAAATCTATTCAGACTACCCGACGCTTTGATGCTCTCAAGCTTTGGGTTTCATTACAAAATTTGGGTAGACAAACCTTGGCCACCATGATTGAAACAACGATCGACTTAGCTGCTCAAGTCGCCTTGCTGATTGAGTCTGAGCCAGACTTTGCACTGGCTGCTGTTCCGGCCATTAATGCTGTGGTTTTTCGCTATGCGCCGCCATCAGTGGCTCCCGAACAATTGGATAAAATCAACCAGGCTATTCGGATGCAGCTAATCCAGGCTGGATTTGCGATCATCGCCCAAACCAAAGTCGGCGATCGTGTTTATCTGAAATTTACGCTGTTGAACCCGCGTACCACCTACTCCAATATGGAAGAAATACTGAGCCGCATTAAATTAATTGGCCAAGTGTTGGTGAGTAGCCATGCCCATTGATGTTTTGCTTTCTTTCGGTGCTGCACTGTCTTTTACAGTCGGTGGCATTTTTATGGAGTGGTCTGATGGCTTATCCCGATTCTGGCCTAGTCTCGCTATTTACGGCTTATTTTTTGCCGGAGCTAGTTTCCAAACCTTGGCTATCAAGAACACATCCATGGGGGCAACCTATGTGTTAGTTGTCGGGCTAGAGGCTATGATAGCGATGGCTTTTAGCATTTTCATTCTTAAGGAAAATCATTCTATATTGAATTTAGGTGGGGTGGTGCTGATTGTAATTGGAGTGATCTTTTTGCGCTCCAAATGGTAAAGCAAATTTATTGATTTAATGGTGAGAATTACTAGTCACTTTGCCCCGAAATACCACGTAATTGTAGATGTTGTAAAACAACATAATCGGGATGAGTACTCCGACGAAAGTCAACATGAATACCAGAGCGCTAGGTGCGGCGGCGGCTTGGTAAATAGTGATTTTAGTGGGGATGATGTAGGGAAATACAATTAGTCCCAGACCGATAAAGGTCAGTAAAAAAATCAGAATTGTCCAGATAAAAGGTGTGCGCTCTTCTTGTCGATCGATACTTTTAATCAGTAGCCAGATTAACAAAACGCCCAGCAAGGGAATCGCGGCAAAAACATACACCAGCGGTGCACTAAACAACCGTACCCGATCGGCTTCATAAAATATGGGAGTCGCGATTGTAATCAGCACGGCTCCAATAAAGGTAGTGATCGCGGCGATCTTGGCGGTACGAAAGTGGGTTTTCTGTAATTCTCCCTCCGTTTTTAAAATCAAGTAAGTGGAACCGATCAGCACATAACCCTGAATTAATGTAAGAGCAACTAAGATCGATCGCCAGTCTAGCCAATCCCAAGTAGAGCCAATAAAATGGCCAGCATCATCGACCGTAATGCCTTCAATCACGCTCCCCAGAGCAAAGCCCTGTCCCAAGGCGGCAATAAAACTGCCGATGCCAAAAGCTAAGTTCCAAAAAAGCTTGCGATCGGAATATTCCCGAAACTCGAAAGCCACTGCCCGAAAAATTAGGCCGAAAATCATAATAAAAATTGGCATGTATAAAGCGCTAAGAATGGTGCCGTAAGCCAAGGGGAACGCCCCAAATAAAGCACCGCCCATCACTACTAGCCAAGTTTCGTTGGCATCCCAAATATTTCCGAGGCTGGTCATCAGAATAGTACGCCGTTCTTCATCTGAGCTAGTCAAAGATAAGATGCCCACGCCCAGATCGAACCCGTCCAACATCACGTACAAAAACAGAAATAAGCCTAAAATTACAAACCACACCTGCGGCAAAAAACCTTGTAATGCATCCATAAAACCTTCTTATTGTTGGGCTTCGACTGGCCGGTGATCAGGAACAGATTCTGCCGGAGCCGTATTCAATTGGCCATCTAGTCCCGGTAAGGGCAACTCCAAATTTGGTCCTTGGCCAATAATCCGGCTACCAAAATACAGCGTTGAGATCAACAAAACAGAGTAAATAACAGCGAAGGCAATTAGAGTGGTGAGGACATTACTGGCCGGGATGTGAGAAGCAGCATCAGCGGTGCGAATCTTGCCATACATTGTCCAAGGTTGTCTGCCGACGCAGCGCACAATCCAGCCCGACTCTACTGCAACATATCCTAAGGGTGCCGCAAAAATCCAAGTCCGTAGGAACCATTTTTGCTCTTCAATCTGAGTAGGAGCCAGATTACCTCGCAACCATTGCAGCGCACTCCACAGCATCAGTCCGGCTAAAAAGAAACCAATGCCACTCATAATCCGAAAAGAATAGTAAATCAGTCCCACCATTTTTGGTCGATCAGACGCTGGCCATTCCTTGAGACCTAGCACTGGTGCTGAGAGATTTTTGCGGAACTCTAAAATGTAACCCAATCCATTAGGAACGGTCAGTTCTAGCTTATTTTTCTCGCCAGTTTCGTCGGGCAGCGCTAATAAGCTCCAGTCGGCAGGCTGACCAGCGGGGCTGGTTTCCCACTTGGCTTCCATTGCCGCCAATTTAGTTGGTTGGTAGTGAGCCACTTGTTCGGCACTGAGATGCCCGACATAAATTTGCAAAGGAGTGACGGCGATCGCGGCTGCCAATACAATTTTCAGTGACTGGGCAAAAAATTCGGGGTGGCGGTTTTTTAGAATATACCAAGCACTGATGCCGCCAATCACGAATAGGGACGTTTCCAGCGTTGCTAAAAACATGTGGGCAACACTTTTGACCATGAAGGGATTAAATATCGCCTGGAAATAGTCGCTGACGATAAATTTACCGCCCACCATGTCACCACCAGCCGGGGTTTGCAGCCAGGAGTTGGCCACTAAAATCCAGAAGGTAGAGAGATTGGCTCCAAAGGAAACCATGATGGTGGCCAGGTAATGAATCACTGGTGGTACCCGCCCCCAGCCAAACAGCATAATTCCTAAAAAGCCAGCTTCCAACATAAAAGCCATCGCGCCTTCAAAGCCCAAAATACTGCCGAAGAAGTCGCCGACTGCTTCGGAGAAAGGTGCCCAGTTGGTGCCAAATTGAAACTCCATTGGCAGACCGGAAGCTACTCCGATGCCAAAGTTCAACAGGTAAAGTTTTGACCAGAAGCGGGCATGGTAGTAATACTCGGGACGGCGGGTTTTGAGCCACATTCCTTCTACAATCACCAAATAAATCGACATCCCGGTAGTCAAAACTGGCCAGAGCATGTGAAAGATCGCCGTGAGCGCAAACTGCATTCGGGAGAGCGCCACCGTGTTTGACAAAATATCCATAAATTTTTCGCGGTGGACTATACCAACCGGCTGACAATTTTTAGCTGTCTAGAGAAAATATAACGCATCCTCACTGAGTGCTCCGCCCAGGGCAAAAAAGAAGGAGAGGACTTGCTGCCTCTCCCAATATTCACGAAACCAACTAAAAAACCATACAAAATTAACGTATTCCCACCGGTTCTTTGGTGGCTGGCTCCATCCCAAACACTTCGGCAAAGATTTTTTCTACCTTGTTGCCGGAGTCGATCGACTCCAAAGGATCCTTCCGCAAACGATGGCGCAAACAGAGGGCAATAATCCGTTGGATATCTTCAGCGGTAGCCTCCGTACGTCCTTCGTAGGCTGCTAAAGCTTTAGCGGTGCGGGTGGTGACAATGTCGCCGCGCAGGCCATCCACATCGCAAGCCGCACAAACTTCCGAGATTTTCACCCGCAAGTCGTAGTCTAAGGTCACTTGATCCAGGCGATTTTGAGCATCGACAATTTTTTGACCCAGGGCGATCTGTTTTTCTTGATAATCTACCAAGAATTCATGGGGCTTTCGATCGAACTCTGATCGTTGTTCCACAATCTGTACCCGCAAAGTTGGTTCCTTCACCGTCCGAATTTCAGCGTGCATCCCAAACCGATCCAGCAACTGGGGGCGCAACTCGCCTTCTTCCGGGTTCCCCGAACCTACCAAAATAAACCGAGCTGGGTGACGAATCGAAATGCCTTCCCGCTCGACGGTATTCCAGCCACTAGCGGCGGAGTCTAGCAAGACATCGACTAAGTGGTCATCGAGGAGATTGACCTCATCCACATATAAGATGCCCCGATTAGCCTTGGCTAGTAGCCCTGGTTCAAAGGCTTTCACCCCTTCTGAGAGCGCTTTTTCGATATCGATCGTGCCACAAACCCGGTCTTCAGTCGCTCCCAGCGGCAAATCGACCATCGGCACCTTTTTGGTGGCCGTTGCAAAAGGAGTATTGGTAGTAAAAAATTCTTGGCGCAGCTCATCACTCATTAAGTCTGGATCGCTGGGATGGCTGTTGAAGGGGTCGTTAGCCACTACATCAATTTCGGGAAGTAAATCAGCTAAGGCTCTAATGGTGGTAGATTTTCCAGTGCCTCGGTCGCCCATAATCATTACCCCTCCAATCAGTGGATCAATGATATTGAGCAGTAAAGCTAGTTTCATCTCCTCTTGTCCGACGATCGCCGTAAAGGGAAACACTACGCGCCGAGAACTAACAGGCGATTGAACAGGAGCAGTCACAAGATATTACCTATAGCTAGTTACGTTGGATAGCGCTTCTCATTATAGGATGTAGAGCGATCAATCCAGGTATTTATTAAAACCATCAAAGATAAAGTACCTAAAAAGAGTTATGATATTACCCGATTTGTCATTCATTACGGCTAGTTATGAGCTACCTGTTAGTAATCGAATTCAAAACTAGCAAAAGTTGCACTGGTTCTGATTCGGAAATAGCTTTGATTTAGTAATTAGTACTTTTCTTGATCTTGTTAACTAAAATTGGCTAAAATATTAACTCATGTCTACATCCTCAGGTAACGAGAACTATAATTCAGACAACTCCGGTTTATTGCATTTTGAACCGATCGGAGTACACCAACCCACCCTCATATCTATTGACCGGGATGATTCATCCCCATTACTGGAAGTAGAACAAGTGGATGTGGATGAAGAAATTAGCTCACTTTTTGCCTTGGTTGATCCATCTCCATCCAATGGCACTGAGCCGCCGTCAACTAACTTGGTGCACGATCCCAAAATATTGCAAAAAATGGCTGCTGCTCAGCAATTGTTAACTGATGTCCACTTTGAAAATCAATTGAGAGCGGCAGCCATTGAAGAAAATGTGGTGAGAGTGCAAGAGCTACGCCATCGTTCCGAAAAGCTGGCTAAGTTTAGCAAGCAGCAAGTCCAGCAAGCGCAGCAAGTTCTGAAATCTTTTGAACAAATCCGTCAAGAAATCATCACTGCGCTTGACGGGTTTGGTGGCTATCAGCAAGTTCAGGCGTTGCTGCAACAAATGGGTCAGGCCGATGCCTCCTTGCGTCAGGCTCAGCAAGAGCTGCTCACTCATCAAACTGATCTGTATGCATCATTGCGGCAAATTCAACAGCAGGTAGAAGATCGCAATGATGACGCTGCTAATTTGCTCCAGCAACACCAGTCTGATCTAAAAGTTTTACTGAGCGAGGCTGAGATCGATCGACAGCATTCCATTTCAACATCAGACGGCTCTGGACAGCTCCAGCCTTCGGCAGAACTGCATGATCAGTATGAGCAGTTGGCTAGCAAAGCACATCTGATTAAAGTGGCTAAGAGAGTTAACAAAAATAGTGAGACCATCAAAATATTGCAATCCGAAATTGCTGAATCGCATCCTCTAAAAGTAGCTAAAAGAGTTAATAAAAATAGCGAGACCATCAAAATACTGCAATCCGAAATTACTGAACTACATACCTCCTTGAATCAAGGCATTAGGCAAGATGTTAGCAATCTGAATAGCCTTTACGGGGAAATGACCTCAACTTGGAGTGAGACCCGCCGGAAGCAAGGCACTGTTGATCAACGCCAGCGCCTATTTCAAAATTGGCTGATTACTCTCTCGGTGGCGATCGTAGTTCTGTTGGGAGCGATCCTGGTGCAGTTTTTAAAGTAATTCCTAACTTTGACCTGTGATAAAACTGTCATGAACCGCTAAAATTACCCTGAATACCAACACCCCACCATTGGAGGGCAAACCCTTGACTACGCGCGTCATCATTCTGCGGCACGGCCAAAGCAGCTACAACAGTCAAGGCAGAATTCAAGGGCGTTGCAATGATTCGACTTTGACGGATAAAGGCGTGGCCGATGCGGTCACCACTGGTCAGGCGCTACAGGGCTTAAATCTAGATGCGGTCTACTGTAGTCCCCTCCAGCGAGCCAGTGAAACGGCTAAAGCCGTGGTAGCGCAAATCACTTCAGCACCTATCCCGATCAGTGATGAGCGGCTGCAAGAAGTGGACTTACCCTCCTGGGAAAAAATGCTGTTCACAGAAGTAGCTGCCCAGTTCCCGGAAGATTATCGATTGTGGCATGAAGCTCCCCACCAATTGGTTTTGCAAGTGAATGGTCAAGAGCATCGTCCGATCGCTTCTCTATACCAACAGGCTCAAGAATTTTGGCAGTTGATGCTTCCTCAGCATGATGGCCAAACAGTGCTGGTAGTTGCTCATAACGGTATCAATCGGGCTTTGATCAGCACGGCTTTGGGTATCCCGCCGGAGTATTATCAGTCTATCCAACAATCCAACTGTGCGGTCTCCGTTCTGAACTTTAGTCAGGGTTGGGGTTCGGCAGTACAGCTGGAATCGCTCAATCAGGTGGCTCACTTGGGGCAGCCTTTGCCTGAAACCAAGGCTGCTGGCCCCCGGTTTTTAATTATTCGTCATGGCGAAACCGACTGGAACCGGGCAGGTCGTTTTCAGGGACAAATTGATGTGCCACTCAATGACTATGGACGAATCCAAGCGAGTCAGGCCAGAGACTTTTTACAGTCAGTATCGATCGACTTCGCTTTTACTAGTCCAATGCTGCGCCCTAAGGAAACCGCTGAGATCATCCTTCAGGCTCATCCGGCTGTTTCTTTGCAAACCAATGCCGATTTGCAAGAAATTGGCCACGGACTGTGGGAAGGCAAACTGGAATCGGAAATTGCGGCGGATTATGCCCAAGAGTTAGAAGATTGGCGTACTAAGCCTGAAACAGTACAGATGCCGGAGGGGGAAAATCTGCCTGATGTGTGGCAACGGGCTGGCCAAGCGTGGCAGGATATCTTGAGTAAAGTAGGAGATGTGAATCAGACTGGTATTGTGGTGGCTCACGATGCTACTAACAAAGTTTTACTATGCCAGCTGCTGGGTCTCCAGATCGAGGACTTTTGGAAAATCAAACAGGGTAACGGTGCCGTAACGATGGTGAGCTATCCGCGTGGTATCGAAGGCTTACCGATGATTCAATGCCTAAATCTCACTAGTCATCTTTCTGGTGGCATCTTAGATCAAACTGCGGCGGGTGCCTTGTAAGATGTCCAGTTGGTTGTTTCGCCAGGTGCGGCTGCTTGATCCAGCAGCTGGATTGGATCTGCTCACTGACGCTCTGGTTGTGGATGGCAAAATTGTGCAAGCTGCCGATCACCTTGCTGAATGCCCAGCGGATGCCAGTGAACAGGATGGCCGAGAGCGGATCTTAGCACCGGGTTTGGTCGATCTTTACAGCCATAGCAACGAACTAGGAGCGGAGGAGCAAGAGACTCTCCTCTCGCTATTGCAATCGGCTCAAGCTGGGGGCTTTGTGGAGGTGGGTATTTTGCCCAATACTCAGCCCCCCATCGACAACTCGGCGATCGTTAGTAAACTTCAGGATCTGTATCAACAAGCAGCTGCTCAATTAGTAGCCGCCCCGCGTCTGCATATCTGGGGAGCCGTGACCCAGGGTTGTCGGGGCGAACAACTGGCTGATCTGCACGACTTGGCTAGCAGTGCCGTGGTGGGGTTTACTGATGGTCGGGCTTTGCAGAATTCTCAGCTCCTGCACCGCTTATTGGAATACTTGCAACCTTATTCCCAGCCACTGATGCTGTGGTCGCTCGATCGACAGCTAGCTGGTAGTGGTGTGGCTAGACAAGGAGCAGCAGCTCTGCGACTAGGTTTGACCAGCAGTCCGGCTAGTAGTGAAGCGACCGCCGTCGCTACCATTGTGGAATTAGTCGCTGCTATCGGCACTCCGGTACATTTGATGCGGATTTCGACGGAGCGCTCCGTGCAACTAATTGCCGCAGCCAAGCAAGCGGGTTTACCCATTACTGCTAGCACTACTTGGTTACACCTGTTGGGCGATACGGAAACCTTGGCTAGTTACGATCCGAACTGGCGGCTCGATCCACCGCTGGGCAACAGCAGCGATCGGAGGGCATTAACTCAAGCTATTGCCAGTGGGATAATTGATGCGATTGCGATCGATCACCATGCTCATGCCTATGAAGATAAAAAAGTAGCTTTTGGCGCAGCGCCCGTGGGATCGATCGGACTTCAGCTCGCCCTGCCCATTCTGTGGGAGCAGCTGGTGCAATCGGGTCAGCTCACTGCTCTCCAACTGTGGTCGGCCCTGAGTACTAAGCCCGCCCAGTGCTGGCGACAACCATTGCCCACCGACATGATTCTCTTTGATCCCACTACCACCTGGGTGGTCAATGAAACTAATTTAATGTCCCGTTCGCACAATACACCCTGGTTAGGGCAGACTATTGCTGGCCGGGTGCAAATACTTTAATAATTAATTTATTTTGAAAATTAGTTGAGGGCAGCAGCTTTCAGCCGATTGACGCGCAGGGTGAAATTTCCCCCACTGGTATCACTAAAGCCCTGTACTCGCACAGTATAGGTGCCGGTTTTCTTGATTCTGGCAAACAACAGTGAGTTGCTAGTACCATCTGGCCCATCATCATTTTTCCCCACGGTCTTGCCGTCCTTGGTTAAGAGCGCTACCACTGGATCGAAATTGTCCGAGATGAGATCGATCGCCACCTGATCACCAGCATTAAGCTGAATGGTATAGTCCCGGGCAAAACCACCATCACCCAAAGGAATATCTCGATCGGAGAGTGTCCCCAGCACATCACTATTGATCAACAGTGATAGTGGCCTATACACCGAACTGGTTGAGCTATTAGCGGGTTTAGTCGGCAAACTATTTTGAGCAGTTGCTTGTTCATTGTTCAGAAAAACGATTAACCAAAGGTAGGAGAGCGGCCATAACCGCTGAACAAGTCTGAACATACAATAGGTTATTGCTTTATTTGATACCAAAACATTATATGCTCCATTTACCTTCTGTATCACAATTACAAACCTGGTTAGAAATCGCAACGGCAGCGGCGCTGGCGGCTGGCGAAATTATCAATAAACACCGTGGTCACCTTTTACAGATTGAGCAAAAAGGTCGGTTAGGAGATCTGGTGACAGTAGCCGATCGAGAGGCCGAAGCTCAAATCATCGAAATTCTTCAACGACATCTTCCCACCCATAGCATTTTGGCTGAAGAGACTGGGAATTATGGAAGTAGTGATGCGGAGTGCCAATGGGTCATCGATCCACTGGATGGCACCACCAACTACGCCCATCAATATCCTTTTAGTGCTGTTTCTATCGGTCTTTTGGTCAATGGATTACCAACACTAGGCGTGATTTTTGATCCCTTCCATCAAGAGTTGTTTCGAGCAGCAACCGGCTTGGGAGCCACTCGCAATCGTCAACCGATTCAGGTCTCAGCCACCAATCAACTGGCAGATAGTTTGTTAGTAACTGGTTTTGCTTACGACCGGCGGGAAACAGACGATCATAACTATCGAGAGTTTTGCTATCTCACTCATATTACTCAAGGAGTCAGACGGGGTGGATCGGCGGCGATCGATCTAGCTTATGTGGCCTGTGGCCGCCTAGATGGCTACTGGGAAAGAGGTTTATCACCTTGGGATTTGGCCGCTGGTGTGGTAATTGTGCGGGAAGCAGGCGGACTAGTTACCGCGTACGATCAGAGTGATTTTATCCTCAATTCCGGTCGTATCCTGGCCACTAATGGTGCAATTCATCATCCGCTTAGCCAATCTTTAGCAAAAGTTCAACAAACAACTTGGTCATTCCCCACTGAATTATTTAGTATTACCTAATACAGTTGTCTGATATTTTAGTTAGAGCAAATATGAACTTCAAGCCAAATAAGGGTCTATTTCGATTCGACTTTAACGATCAACATGCCATTATTGGCGTGGCGGTAGATAGTGATGCGACTACCATTCGCAATCGCTACAAAGAAATAGCTCGTTTGCTGCATCCCGATAGTTCACGCTGGGCAACTATTGCCGAACGAGATCTGGCGATCAAACTTTTTTCTAATTTAATTACTCATGCTTACGGTAATTTATCACGGGTCAGCATTCTGCAAGAACAACAAATGATGCTGGAGCTGATGGGCAAAAGATTGGTGTCCGAAGCTGGCAAGATTGATATCTCTAGCAATGCTGCTCAACAGCTATTTCAGAAAAATAGTACCGATTTGCAGCAATCTTATCATCAGCTTTTACAAGAATTAGCCCATCAACAATACCGTTTATTAGATCAAAGTATTGAAATCACTGGCCAAATCAGTGAACTAAATATGATTTACCTGTTGCGTAAGCAGAACCAATCTATGCGTTCCGCCCCGGTTACAGCTGGGGACACGATTCCTAGCGCGGGCTTAAGTGAACAGTCTCCTGCTAAAGTAGCTGCTGAACAGACGGCTGACAGTTCTAAAGTTTTAGCGCAACAGAGTTCCATGCGCCGCGCTGAAGAATATATCAATATGCGAAATTGGGCAAAAGCCAACATCGAATTACGCGAAGTCCTGAAAGGTGATCCGAATAATGTTCAGGCTCATGCTCAACTAGTGATCGTATATGTTCGCCAAAATCAGGTGACCATGGCCAAAATGCATATGAATAAGGCTGCGCAGCTCAATCCTAATGATCCGATCGTCAAAACGGCACAGCAAGAATTCAAGAAAATAGCTACCAGTCCAGTCACTCAAACAGCCAGCAACCAAAACAAGGGCGGATTATTTGGCTTATTTAGTAAAAAATAACATTTTTGCTATTCTCAACTATTTTATTGAATATGACCAATATTAAAAATCTACAATGCAATAACACCGAGTTTAGTGGCTCAGTAACCCCCCTATCTAGGAATTTGAAAATAGAGCCATATCACATCATATAAGATTGATATGTATCTCTCTAGAATCCAATTATGGGCAGTATGAACGCTGACTTAAACTCAGTGTTATGATGCTTTTTTTAACTAAGACAGACATACAGTTTTAACTAAGGGACAGATAGCATAATGACCAGGAGTCCTGATGCTGTATTGATCTGTGAAATCGAAGCTACTAACTTCTTGGTTTAAATTTATCATAATCATTTATGAAAATGAGAAAATGCAACTGAAGTTTACATTAACTATTTTTTTATTTACAAGTAAAAAAATTTAGCTAAAAGCCCCGTTGGTAAAACGGGGCTTGATCATGATTTTTGGGGATGAGAATAGGTTTCTATTCTTCTGGCATTTGAGATTGAATGTGTTCAGATTCCGGACAGTCGTCAGTGGTAATGATATCCATCCCAATCCGGCGGACGGAGGAAAGCTTTTGACTAATAGAGCCAATGCTATCCAAACGAACTATTTCCTCCCAGGAACTCATTTCGTCGTCTTCTTCAGTTTCATACTTGATAGTTACCAAGTCCCCTTCTAGCTCAATAATTCGTGCTCGTTCAATCCAGCGCTGTTGGTCGCGTAGAAAAATGCAAATTTCACGACCATTGCAACACAGTTGAGAAATCTTACGGTGTAGCATTGTTGGCTGCTCCTAAACGAAAAATATGGCAAAGTCGCCGGAGTTTAGAGACTAAACTATATGTACAATTTTACCTGCTCTTAGGCAAAATCGGTAAACTTCATTACTATCACTATTATGTTCACAGTTAATTCTACTCAACTCCAGTATTTTACTTATACTATGACTGATTCTTCGCTGGGAGCCAGCATCAGTATTGTCCCGGAACGGGGTGGGATCGTCACTAGCTGGTTGGTCGGCAATCGCGAATTGTTTTATCTGGACAAGGAACGGTTCACCGACCCTAACCTCAGTGTGCGCGGTGGCATTCCAGTGTTGTTTCCGATTTGTGGCAATCTGCCCGAGAACACTTATAGTCAACAGAATCAGACCTATCAGTTGCAGCAGCATGGCTTCGCGCGCGAATTGCCGTGGCAAGTGGTGGGAGAGCAGGCTAGCGAGCAGCAGGCTAGTGTGACGGTGGCTTTGGTGAGCAGTCCAGCGACTAAGAAGGTTTATCCTTTTGATTTTCGGGTGGAGCTGGAATATGTTTTTAGTACTAATAGATTAGAAATTATTCAGCGGGTAACGAATTTGACGGAGGGGGTGAAGATGCCTTTCTCGATCGGATACCATCCTTATTTTGCGGCTGCTGATAAACCGGGTCTGAAGTTCCAAATTCCTAGTTCGGAATATTTCGATAAGCAGGGGATGGCTCATCCTTACTCTGGTAGTTTTGATTATGATGCTGGGGAGATTGATATTGTGTTTAGCGATTTACAGCAGCCCCAGGTGCAAGTGACTGAGGCGGGTGGCCAGACAATGAGAATGGGCTGGACTTATCCCCATGGTCATGTGGTGTTTTGGACGGTGCCAGAGAAGGATTTTTATTGTATTGAGCCGTGGACGGCGCGGCGCAATGCGATGAATACGGGGGCGGATTTGATTGAGGTGGCAACTGGAGAGACTTGGACTCATTCAGTAGATTTTGTATTGAGCTAGGGAACTGGTAGCCCTGTGGATTTTAATCATTTACAGGGCTACTTGGCTGCACCTATTTTTGGAGTTGTTTCGATATTCCAGTGAAAGCTATGGTTAATTTTCAGCTACCGCTATCTCCTAAAATCACTCCTGAATTTATCCAGGCTGTGCACCAGCTGTGGCCAGCTGATCGATACCTCAGTCAACTGCTCTGGCAACGAGGAATTCAAGATATTGCTACTATCCCGGGCTACCTCCAAGCTGATCATTATCAGCCGACCGGGCCAGAGGCTTTTGGGGTAGAAATGCAGCAGGCGATCGATCGGATTGTACAAGCCCGTGATCGACAGGAGCAAGTTTTAATCTGGGGCGACTTTGATGCCGATGGCATTACTGCGACTAGTGTTTTATGGGACGGGTTGCGGCAATTTTTAGCCCCGGCATTACTCAGCTACTACATCCCCGACCGGTTGAAAGAATCCCATGGTCTTAATTTGGCGGGGATTGATCGACTGCATCAGCAAGGAGTCAAGCTGATTATTACCTGCGATACCGGCAGCACTAACTTAGCAGAAATTGCCTATGCCCAAGCATTAGGTATTGATACTATTGTCACCGATCACCACACTTTACCAGCCACCCGGCCACCCGTGGCTGCTATCATCAACCCGCGTTATCTGGCCGCCGATCATCCGCTTTTTCATTTATCAGGTGTGGCCATCGCCTACAAACTAATCGAAGCTTTATATGTGGCTTTACCAGATGTTCCCGAAGAACCCCTAGAGTATTTATTGGATTTAGTGGCGATTGGTCTAGTGGCCGACTTAGTGCAGTTGAGTGGCGATTGCCGCTACTTGGCTCAGATTGGCATCCAACGTTTACAGCTTCAAAATACCAAAAATCCCCAGCTAGCGGGCTACCGACCAGGAGTCGCTAAGTTATTAGAACTGTGCAAACGCACTGGCGACCGACCGATGGATATTTCCTTTGGCATCGCTCCCCGTGTTAATGCTATTAGTCGGATTTATGGGGATGCCAGTTTTGGGGTGCAGTTATTGACTAGTCAGGATGAGGCGCTCTGTCATGAACTAGCTCTGCTGACGGAACAAGCCAATGCCCGGCGTAAGGAAGTCCAGAAGAATGTGGTGGCCGAAGTCCAAAAACGAGTGGCTGCCTTAGATCTATCTACTACTGGCGTAATTGTTCTGGTTGATAACAATTGGTCACCCGGAGTTTTGGGACTAGTCGCGGGGCAAATTGCCCAAACCTATGGCAAGCCGACCATTTTGCTCAGTACCGCTCAGGAGGAAACAGCTGATCCCAGTACCCCGCTGTTAGCGCGTGGTTCCGCTCGATCGATCCAAAATGTCGATCTCTATCAGTTGGTCAAGTCCCAAGAACATCTGCTGAATAGTTTTGGCGGTCATCCCTTTGCCGCTGGGCTGAGCATTCTCGCCGATAATCTGCCCCTTTTTACCGAAGCGATTAATCAACAGCTGCGGCAGACCATTGGCCAATTGCCACCGCCAGTTTTATCGATCGATCTAATTATGACGGTGGCCGAACTGGGTCGAGCTTTATTTGATGAACTGAAGATCTTAGAACCCTGTGGCATGGGCAACCCCGTTCCCAAATTATTAGTAAAAAATTGCCAGCTATTAAATGCCCGCAACGCCAACATCAAGGATTTCAAAGGCCATAAAATTCAGTATATCAAAACTGATTTGCAAATCACTGACGAGACTACTACCGAGACCTTTCCAGTAGTGTGGTGGGGTCATTATTCTGACGAAGTACCAATGGTGCCCTGTGATCTAGCGATCGAACTGGACTATAACAATTATAAAAACCGCTGCGAGGCGCGGATTATCGAGTTAGTCCCCACTGTAACTTCAGCGGTAGTCGCCACCGACCGCTATCGTCCGGAGATCCTGGATTTTCGCCATGGCGTGCATCCCGATAGTCTGTTTGCATCCCTGGTGCTGGTCAGTGAATGTCCCTGTTGCTGGGAAGAACTAATCGTCAAGTACACTGAAGCGAGCCAGCAGCAACAATCACTAGCCTTAGCCTATTCTGCTCCAACTCTCCAGACGGCGGTGACAGTTTTGGAGCAGCTATTGGGGATCGCTAAATTTTTGGCGCGCACCGGTCAGCCAGTAACCATTAGTCAGTTGCAAAAACAGCTAGGGATCAGTGATCGATCGATCCGCTCTGGATTGAATGGTTTGGAAGCGATCGGGTTGGAAGTGATTTTAGCGCCTGATCAACAGCAGTTTAAAGTTAAGGGTACGGGGAACCTGTCGAACCTGCTGCTCCAAAATCTCCCCGAAATTCAGGATTTTTTGGCCGTAGTAGCGGAAGAACTATTTACAGTTCAATACTTTTGGCAGGTGTCAATTCAAACCTTACGCTCAGTTCTGGGCTGATAGCTAAAGCCTGATCCGCTGTTTTTTTGTTTTATGTATTCCAGATTACAAATATGGAATGAATGCTGGTACTCTATTCATTAGAATTAGGAAAGAGTTCAAAAAAACTTTTGATAGCTGTAATTGACATCACAATCATTCCCAGAAACAATTTATGACTAGGATACATCTAGCGTGATTGCCATTTATCCGGGTAGCTTTGACCCCATCACCTTGGGACATCTCGATATTATCGAACGGAGCTGTCAGCTGTTTGACCACGTTATTGTTGCGGTTCTGCGTAACCCCAGCAAGGCACCGTTGTTTAGCGTTGACCAGCGGTTATCCCAAATTCGGATCGCTACTCAGCATTTGCCAGGCGTAACTGTAGATAGTTTCGATGGTTTAACGGTAGAATATGCCAAGCTAACTGGTGCTAAATGCTTGCTCAGAGGTTTGCGAATTATGTCAGATTTCGAGAAAGAGCAACAAATGGCTCATACCAACAAGTCTCTTGCTAATGATATCGAAACTATATTTTTAGCCACTGCGGTTGAATATGCTTTCCTCAGTAGTAGCGTCGTTAAAGAAATTGCCAAGTTTGGCGGTTCTGTTAGTCATCTTGTTCCCGCTCATATCTCATCGGATCTTGCTCAATGCGCCAACCTCCATCTACTTCCGACGAAGATCGCCGATCGATCAGCCGAGCAACCTTCATTGTTACCCCCTCAATAAACCATCCAGCATTGGGTAGTGACGAGGATTATGGCCGCGATGCTGTAGTCTCTGAAGCCCATGTCGTAGAACTGCTATCAGAATTTAGCCGCTTGGAGGAGTTGCTGCTCAATAGTCCGCGCTTACCACTCACCGGCAAAACAATGGTGAGTGAAGATGATTTGCTAGAGCAGATGGACTATATTCGGTCTAGCTTACCGCAAGCTCTACAAACTGCCCAAGAAATTTTGCAGCAGCGTGACCGCATTTTAAAAACAGCAGAGCAACAAGCTCAGCAACATATCGCCGTTGCTCACCAACAAGCTTTTCAGATTGCCAACGAGCTGGGGATCATCGATCGAGCAAAAGCGGAAGCCAACCAAATTAGACAAGTTGCTCAATCTGAATGCGAGCAACTGCGCCGCAGAACTCTGTCAGAAATGGATCTGTGTCGTGCCCAGTATGCTCAAGACATTGAGCAGATGCGTCAGCAATCCTTAACTGAATGCCAAGAAATTCAGCAGGAAGCTGATGCCTACGCTGACCAAGTGTTGCAAAGTCTAGAAACAAATCTTTGTGAACTACATGCCAAAATCCGCCGGGGTCGAGAGCACCTCAATCCGGCTTTAGCGAATCCGCCCCAGTCTGTTTAGGAACTTTTGCCAGAATATATTTATCTGATTACTTACTCTCGTTTAAAGCTCAATAGAATATGTCTTGGTTTCGCAGCTCAATATTATTTTTGCTCTTGAGTGCTGGCAGCGGAGCCACTCTAGGGGCAACAAGTGTTCAATCCCAAGTTCCCCAAGTTAATTACGGGAGTCTTAGCCCAACTCCGGCTGTCAACAATAGAGAGCAACTGGTTAAAGAACTCAATCTCACCCCTCGCCAAGTGCAACAGCTGAAAGCCCTCCGGCAAAAATTTCCTGGGCAAAAGCAGGAGCGAAATCGGCTGCTGATCGCTGCCAAGCGAGAACTATCTAATTTACTAGCTAGTAATGCGCCCATTGATAAAATTCGTGCTCAACGCGATCGAGTCAAAACTCTCCAGCAACAGCTCTCTGATTTGAAGTTCGACCACATGATGGCGCTCAAGAAAATTCTCACCCCTGAGCAGTGGGCAAAACTGCAAAAAATCAAGCAACAGCGTGCTAAAAACCTCAATAGCGGTTCTTGATGTCTATGTATCTATACATCCATGGCTTTGCTTCTGGCCCTCGATCGCGGAAGGCTATTTATCTAGCTGAAAAGTTTGCCAGAGTGGGTGTAGATCTGACGATTCCAGACTTTAATCAGGGCGGCTTCACCGATTTTACTAATTCTCGGCAGTTGCAACAAGCGATGTCCTATTGCACTGGAACTGCACCAGTTACAATTATTGGTTCGAGTTTGGGCGGTTGGGCAGCATTGTTGTTGGCGCAGCAGTGTTGTCAAGTAGAACGGCTGGTGTTGATGGCTCCGGCCTTTGGCTTTCCCCAACTGTGGCTAGAACGTTTGGGTATCGAGATTGTTAATAGTTGGCAAGAGTTGGGAACTTTGCCGGTCTATCATCATGTTGCACAGCAAGAGGTACCTTTGCGGTATCAGTTTGTAACTGATGCCCAGCAATACTTATCAAGCAACTTGGAGCGTAATTTGCCCACTCTGATTTTGCATGGTCAGAGTGATGCCGTTGTGCCGATCAAACTCAGCCGCGACTTTGCCCAGAATCATGCCTGGGCACAGCTAATTGAACTAGATAGCGACCACAGTCTTGGTAATGTCTTAGAGCCAATTTGGCGGGAAATCTCTCGGTTTTGTGGCTTCTGATCATCTTCATCAAGATCAAGAATCAGGAGTATTAGCAAAGTGTAATGATTTGGCAGACTGATCCCGAAAATATTGAGATAGAATAAAGCTCTGTCTTTCTTCGGCTATCTAAAAAGTATCATGGTCAGTACGTCTCCTGGAAAACTCACTAAAGTAGAAAATCTCAAACAGCAGAGTAACTACCTGCGTGAACCCCTCGCTACGGAATTGCAGCAAGATACTACCCATTTTTCGGATGATGCGGTGCAAGTCCTGAAGTATCACGGCTCCTATCAACAGGATAATCGGGACAACCGGGCTAAAGGTCAGGAAAAGGATTACCAGATGATGCTGCGTACCCGCAACCCAGGGGGATTCGTGCCGCCGCAACTCTATTTGGCCATGGATAAGTTAGCTAGCCAGTATGGGAATGAGACGATGCGGGTTACGACCCGTCAAGGTTTTCAGCTTCACGGCATCCTCAAAAAAAATCTGAAAGCGACCATCCAGACGATGGTGCAAAACCTGGGTTCGACCCTGGGTGCCTGTGGGGATGTCAATCGGAATGTGATGACCCCGCCCGCTCCCTTTCAAAATAACCAGGCTTACCAACATACCTGGGATTATGCTGATCGGATTGCTGATCTGTTGGCACCGCAGACCGGTGCTTACTACGAGATTTGGCTGGATGGCGAGAAAGCTGTCAGCGCCGAAGCCCCAGAGGTGAAAGCGGCGCGGGAAAGAAATGGCAATGGCACGATTTTCCACGAGGGAGAAGAGCCGATCTATGGCTCTCAATATATGCCGCGCAAATTCAAATGCGCGATTACTGTGCCTGGCGATAACTCTGTCGATTTGTTTTCCCAAGATGTGGGATTGGTGGTGATCACCAGCGATACTGGTGAACTCCTAGGTTTTAATGTCTATGCTGGTGGGGGTTTGGGTCGTACTCATAATAAGGAAGAAACTTTTGCCCGGATTGCTGATCCGATTGGCTACATCGAGGCCGCGGATATTTATGACTTAATCAAGGCGATTGTCTCTACTCAGCGGGACTATGGCGATCGAGAAAATCGTCGTCATTCTCGGATGAAGTATTTAATTAATGACTGGGGCGTGGCCAAGTTCACGGCGCAGGTCGAAAAATATTTAGGCAAAAAAATCCAGCCGCTGCAAGAGCTACCCGCTTTTGAATATCGAGATTTCCTGGGTTGGCACGAACAAGGCGATGGCAAATTATTCTTGGGTATTTCGATCGAGAATGGTCGGGTCCATGACACCGAAACCTTGAAGTTGCGATCGGCACTGCGGCAGATTATCGAGCAATTCCAGCTGCCGATCCGACTCACTCCCCACCAAAATGCTTTGCTCTACGACATCGATCCCCAGCATCAAGCTGCGATTGACAAAATTTTGACAGCTGCCCACGTCCAAGCTGACCCCGAAAAAATTGATAGCCTGACCAGGTTGTCGATGGCCTGTCCGGCCTTGCCGACTTGCGGCTTAGCTGTTACTGAATCGGAACGGGTCCTGCCCAGCGTTAATGAACGGATTCGCCAAGCCCTGACCGCCGTTGGTTTGCCAGATGAGCAAATGGTAATCCGCATGACGGGCTGCCCCAATGGTTGTGCTCGTCCTTACCTAGCCGAGTTAGCCTTTGTGGGCAGCTTCCCGGAAAGCTACCAAGTATGGCTTGGTGGTGCGCCTAACCAAACGCGGTTAGCGAAGCCCTACACCGACAAAATGCATATCAATGACCTAGAAACTTTTCTAACTCCGATTTTTAGCTACTTTAAGCAAGATCGGCAGACCGGAGAAGGCTTTGGCGATTTCTGTGATCGGGTGGGCTTTGACAAAATTCAAGCCCGTCAGAATCCGGTAACGGCAAACAAGCCAGAGGGTCAGTTGGCTGGCAAAGTTCAGCAATTAACAGATCAACTGAAGGCCAAGAATCAATCGATCGCGAAGCTAGAAAAAGATGTCGTTGCTGCTCGACAATTTCAGAAAGACTTGGAAAATACTAAAAAAGATATCTTGAAGTTGGCTCAAGAAAATACTCAGCTCAAGAAGACCGCTCCAGGGCGTAGTAAGACTAATAGTCCTACTTCTGCTACTGCCATCGTGAAGTCTCGCCCCGAAACCACCACCACCGAGCAGCCAGCTGCTGCGGATAATTTAGACACTTGGTTAATGTAAACAGCTCAGCAGCTAGTTTTGGTTAGTAACTTGTTTTATGTCATCAGATCAATCTATCTTGGCTGTGGAAAAATAGTTACCAAAACCACTACTTGCGCTGCTGAGCAGCTTTCTTTCGGCGAATTTTGGTAGCAATCGCCGCATGATCGATCGGAAAGCCAGCAATCGGAATTTCTTGAAACTCTCGATCGATTTCTAATTTTTGCAGCTCAGTATAATCCACCCAATGAATGCAGTTCACTGGACAGGTCTCGATCGCCTCTTGCACTAAATCTTCACTGTCGCCATCCTGACGGACTACCCGCGACCGGCCATAGTCTGGCTCAATGTAAAAAGTATTGCGCGCCACATGGGCGCAATGCTTACAGCCAATACAGGTTAACTCATCCACATAAACGCCGGTTTGACGCTGGATGCCACCTAATTCTGGTTCCAAACCCGTGCGTTTCTCGTCATTATCCCGCAGCCAGCCGCCCAGCTCTGGCGCTAGACCAGCAGCCGGACATGTTTCTACTGGTTGTTCGCCGGACATCTAGGTCACCCAGCGCTGAACGACCAATCTAACCGAACCATCTTGCTGACTGTGCTCCTCAGCTACTTCAAAACCCTGTTGGGCGGCAGTTTCTTTAACAGCATGATAGGCATAACGCTGCGTGATTTTGCTCAAAAATCTGTCTACCGACCAATTTTGTTGCCAGAATTGTAAATCAGTGACTAGCTCATACTCCTGACCATTGTGACTAAAACCCAAGTCGTAACCGTTCTCTTGCGGAATGACGATATCTGCTGTCAAGTTTTGACCTTGATAGCCACGTACTGCTTGGGAACCACTCTTCCACTCAATTCCCAAATCATTGAGAGCAGCAGATAGGAATTCCACCTTGCGAATCTGAGTTTTGATATTGCTGAAGTGAGACATAGTTTGTACTTGGTTGTGATAAAAAATTATAAATAATCGCGACTACCAAGCGGCAAGATTGCTGTTGTTTGTAGCCACCGATACTTCTGGAGTAAAGAATTCTGGAGTCGGACTGTGCGACACTACTCTGCCGATCGCTGCTTCGATTTCTGCTGTCACCTTAGTACAAGAACTACCCACAATACCTGTGACTTTCTCTTGCACTCGACCATCGGGGTGGATAATGAATTCCAAAGTTTCCATGCTCATAAGCAGTTGTTTTTGGTGGTAATGGTTCAAAAGCAGCTAGAAAAGCCGTCTCAATCTTGCATATCTTCTGAATTTTGACAAAAGTTTTCTCAGAATTGAGCAATCGTTATCTATCTATTTAGCTAAGTTTCGCCTAAGTTCACATCTACGTCAAGAAAAAGATTAAGTTTTGATAACAGTAGATGAGAGTGAGGTCAAAACTTGATTTTCGCTTACTCGTAGATGTTTGTACTGTCCAGCATCTCCTAGAATCTTAAGGATCTGCATATATTTTCGGGCTTATGATTAAACTGCAAGTCAATGGGGAATCCCAAATCTATCCGATCGGCACAGTTTTGCCAGATCTGCTCGCTCAAGTTGGTTTTAACCCGCGCCTAGTGGCGGTTGAGTACAATGGGGAAATTCTGCATCGTCAGTTCTGGGATACCACCATTATTCAAGCTGGCGATCAATTAGAAATTGTTACCATTATTGGTGGCGGCTAGTTTTGATACAAACAATCGGTAATTTCGCCATCGGGTGCCCGTCGAATATGAGAAAACCGAGCTAAATTAGAGAGATAGAAAATATCGATATCAAAAGCTGGAGCGAGTTAAAGTATGGTTCTGATGTTTAAAAGAATGGCAGCCATGATCAAACCATTGGTTAAACCCTTACTAGCTGCTGGCCTAGTTTTCATGTTGGTTTTTGGACAGGCGCATGAGGCACTAGCGGCCCGGAGCGGCGGCCGCATGGGTGGCGGCTCTTTCCGGGGATCGAGCCGCTCTTACCGAGCACCAATGCGGACTAACGGCGGTGGCGGTTATGCCCCTGGTGGTGGCTTTGGTTTTTTTCCTAGCTTTATGCCCTTTTATGGTTTTGGTCTAGGTGGCGGTGGCATGTTCTCGCTGCTTGTCACGATCGCGATCGCTAGCTACCTGTTTCAAACCTTCCGCAATACCTTTGGGTCTGATGGTTTAGAAGGCAATGGAGATGCCAATCCCACGATCTCGATCGCGAAGGTGCAAGTTGGTTTAATGGCACAAGCCCGAAGTTTACAGCTAGACCTCGATCGGATTGCCTTTAACGCCAACACCAATACTGATGCTGGTCGTGCTCATGTTCTCCAAGAAGTAAGTTTGGCATTATTACGGCACCCCGAATATTGGGCATATGGCTCAGCTCAAGCTGAGCGTCCGAAGCTAAATTCAGCGGAAGGCGTATTTAACCGACTAGCCTTGGCAGAGCGGAGCAAATTCACCGAAGAAACTCTATCTAACTTGAACGGTCAGATGCAGAAGCCTTCCCTCGCTGGTGCTGCTGGCGGTGAAAAAATGACTGTACCACAGACTCCTGGTGAGTTACTCGAAATGAATGAGTCTTCTCACTCTGAATATATCGTGGTCACGCTCTTGGTTGGAACCCCAGCTAAATTACAATTCCCCAAAATCAACAGCGATGAAGATATGAAACAGGTGCTACGCCAAATTGGTAGTTTGTCTGCTGATAACTTGCTAGCGATTGAAGTGATTTGGGCACCTCAAGCTGATGATGATAACTTAAGTGCTGACGACATTATGGCCAATTATCCGGATATGAGATTGGTATAAATGATTGACAATTAGTTGGTAATTTAGACAATATCGAAGGAGGGCAGGTTGTCCTCCTTTTTCGTAGTTATGTCGCGAGTAAAATTCATGGGTGGCAGTTATTCAACCTGGGTAGAATTGATCGAGAACACTATTAAAGCAAAGCATTTGCCCATGATTTCAGTTTCAACAGCAGACTTTTTTCGTTAGGCACATCTTCCTGTTGCAAAAAAGTATTGATGGTCGCTTCAGCCGCTGATAACTCTGTCAAGTCGGCCAGCACCTCAGCTGCTGACTGATACCGATCGGCTACCTGTGGACAGGCCATTCGATCAATAATGTTTGCTAGTTCATGACTAATCATAGTACCTTCCCGCCACACCAACTTGTGGTCAACAGTCGGCAAATACTGGGGATGGGTGCGGGTCAAAAGCTGAATGGCGGTTACACCCAAGCCATAGATGTCGGTACCAAAGCAAGCTTCGCCCCGGATTTGCTCTGGCGATCGATAGCCAGCGGTACCCACGACCACGGTATGCGATGATTCTGGAATGACCGTATTTAGTTCATGAACCGCCCCAAAATCGATCAAGACAAATTTGCCATTATCCCGACGCTGGATAATGTTGTCCGGCTTAATATCCCGGTGAATAATGTGGTGTTGATGGACATATTGCAGTATTTCTAATAAGTCGCGCAGAAAATCGCGCATTTCTGACTCTAGCCACTGCCGACCACGTAGGTACTCTTTACCTAAATCATTACCATCAATAAAGTCTTGCACCATAAAGACTTCACCATTTTTTTCAAAGCACTCGGTACTGTTCGGAATTTGCTGATGATTCAGTCGATCGAGCACTCTGGCTTCCGTTTGGAACAATTGCAAGACCCTAGGATGCTGAATATGGGGTCGGAGATGTTTGATCACGCAAGCTGGCATTTCGGGCAGCGCTAAATTTTGGGCTAAGTAAGTATGACTAAAACCGCCCCGACCAATCTTTTTAATTATTTTGTAGCGACCGTCTAGAACAACATTCATGATGGGGGACGGTGGTATGGAATAGACAGTATATTGCCCTAAATTCCTAACTAAAACTGTATTGCAGAAGACCATTTAAATCTCCACCAGAAAATAGACATCCTCAAACCCGGTATTCACAGACATCAAGAACCACCAGAAATATTGCTAGCCAGAGTTTCGGCATCGGCGAAAATGCTAGACTAGCTGATGTTATGCTCAGCGGCCACCCGACATGTCTACGGAAATTCAGCCCCAGCTGCTCACTGCTGTTGAGCAGCGGCGGAACTTTGCGATTATCTCTCACCCAGATGCTGGTAAAACGACGCTGACTGAAAAGTTACTCTTGTATGGGGGAGCCATTCACGAAGCCGGAGCAGTTAAAGCCCGACGCGATCAACGCAAAGCGACCTCCGACTGGATGGAAATGGAGAAACAGCGGGGGATTTCCATTACTTCGACGGTGTTGCAATTTGGTTATGATGGCTTTCAGATCAATCTGTTGGACACCCCCGGACACCAAGACTTTAGTGAAGATACTTACCGCACCTTAGCTGCCGCCGATAATGCCGTGATGCTGATCGATACGGCCAAAGGTCTAGAGCCGCAGACCCGCAAGCTGTTTGAAGTTTGTAAGATGCGCCAGTTACCAATTTTCACCTTTATCAACAAGCTGGATCGACCAGGGCGCGAACCACTAGACTTGCTAGATGAAATCGAGAAAGAGCTGGGCTTGCAAACCTATGCCGTGAACTGGCCGATCGGCAGCGGTGATCGGTTTCAAGGGGTGTTCGATCGACACCAACAAAAAATCCATTTGTTTGAACGAACAGCGCATGGCAAAAAAGAAGCAGCTGACACTTTGTTTGAATTGGATGATCCCCGTCTATCGCAGTTGATTGAACCCGAACTGTATCGGCAATTTCAAGATGACTTAGAGCTACTAAATGGAGTGGGAGCGGAGCTGGATCTAGCCGCCATTCATACCGGTAAAATGACACCAGTGTTCTTTGGCAGTGCCATGACCAACTTTGGGGTAGAGCTATTTTTGCAATACTTCTTGCAGTATGCTCTCCAGCCCGGTAGCCGAGAATCTAATTTAGGTCAGATCGAGCCAGACTATCCCGAATTTTCTGGATTTGTGTTTAAGCTGCAAGCCAATATGGACCCCAAGCATCGCGATCGAGTAGCTTTTGTGCGGGTCTGTACTGGGAAGTTTGAAAAAGATATGGCAGTTAGTCATACCCGCACTGGTAAAACGGTGCGCCTATCCAGACCTCAAAAACTTTTTGCCCAAGACCGGGAATCGATCGATGAAGCCTACCCTGGCGACGTGATTGGTTTGAATAACCCGGGGGTATTTGCGATCGGCGACACCATTTATACGGGCAGCAACAAGCTAGAATATGCTGGGATCCCCTCTTTTTCGCCAGAATTGTTTGCTTATTTGCGGAATCCCAACCCTTCCAAATTTAAGCAGTTTCAAAAAGGAGTGACCGAGCTACGCGAGGAAGGTGCCGTCCAAATTATGTACTCAGCAGATGATGCCAAACGCAATCCCATCCTGGCGGCTGTTGGGCAGTTGCAGTTCGAGGTGGTTCAGTTCCGATTGAAAAATGAATATGGAGTAGAAACTCTGCTCGATCCCTTGGGCTATTCGGTCGCCCGCTGGGTATTAGATGGCTGGCCAGCTTTAGAAGCGGCTGGCACACTGTTCAATACTATGGTGGTTAAGGACAACTTAGAGCAGCCAGTATTGCTGTTCAAAAACGAGTGGAATGTGGGGCAAGTGCAAGGGGATCATCCTGATTTGCGCTTGAGTAAAACTGCGCCGGTCGGAGGCTTTACAACCTAGGCACAAGAAACTGGACTACGCACTAGATGATTACTGGCTGATACTAGATCAGCCAAAATTACAGTCGGTGACTGCTTTTCTAAATAGCTGTGACTGCGAATACCACAAGTCAAGGCAATAGTGGGAATATCGAGATTGCGACCGGACCAAACATCAGCCTCTGTATCGCCAATCACCCAAGCCGGATGGTGCTTCCGCATTGGCTCTGGCCAGTGTTGAGCCGCTGCCTGGGTTAGTAACTGGGTTTTGAGTTCGATCGAATTTTGATAGGCTACTTCGATGCCATTATTGGCACCATAAATACCATTAAACAAATGATCTAACTGCGCTGTTTGTAATATTTGCCGCGCCTGATGCTCATCGCGCAAAGTAACCAATATCAATTGTGCTCCTTGGCTATGCAGTAACTCTAGCGCCCAATTCACACCGGGTTGAATGGCATCTTGATGCAGCAAATCACGGTGATTTACTATACTAATTACTTCAGTTAGAAATGGATCGATCAAGTCAATCGGTAATCCAGAGCGCTTTGCAATTTCAATATCTGGTGTCCGCTCTTGCTTCATTCGCCAAAACTCTTCTTTGGAGAGCGGAGTCAATGGTGCGGCAGCGGCGAGATCAGAGCCATGAACTCTAGCTAATGCCAAACGATAAGTACTGTAGTAACGATTGGATACGTCTACTAGTGGTCCGTCGAAATCGCAGAAAACTGTCATACTGTACGATTTATTTGGCAAAGTGCCCGACATCCCGATCATGAATATTTACCAAAGTTAATATTTGTTAACCTCTTTATACTCTATCAATTTTGTGATAAGTTGTCACTCGTATATTTTTAATTCAGCTATCAGAAAAACTTATTAATAAGTTAACAGCAAGTAGCTGTTGCCGATAGGAAGAGCTAGGGACCAGCCAAAACAGCATCTTCGATATCCTGTCGGCTCAAAGAATACTTAAAAGATCGATAAACATCTTGTTGATCTTCGGTGGCCTTTAGGTAGTGAACCGTCAACTCTTCTACTTCTAGACATAGTTGGGCACTCCAATACATCCGAGAAACCTGCCAACAATGCAATTTGGCAGCATCTTGCTCGCCACCGATCGATAGCAGCCAGCTCTCGATCTCTGGAAGGGGATGATTGTATAGAGGGGTATCAGGGCTAGAAAGATTCACAAGGGTAGAAAATATAAAGGTTAAACACGCAAGTCTATTATCTTCACTTTATAACACGATTGACATCGGCATTAGCTCTTCCCATTCTGACTTTTGCTCTATATAATGAGAGGCTGTGCTTACTCAACGTAGAAACTATGGCAGTCCCTAAAAAGAAAACATCTAAATCTAAGCGTGACTCACGACGCGCTACCTGGCGGCGGAAAGCAGCTGTTCAAGCTCAACGCGCTCTATCTTTGGGTAAATCAATTCTCTCTGGTCGCTCTACCAGCTTTGTCTATCCTCAAGACGAAGAAGAAGCAGCCGAATAATCTCAATACTCATGTTTGCAAAAATGCCGTTTCTGCAATTGCAGGGAAAACGGCACTTTTCATGAAAATTTATTTTTATGAACTTTAGAGTTTTTTGGAGTCTGCGGGCGAGGTGACCTTAGTTTATTAATTGCTTCTTCTAAACCAGGATGATCGATATACGGTTTTAGAATTAAAAGAGCTTCCCCTGGAGCTGTGGAGTCACTGGTGTAGGTTTTTTCTTTGACTTTGATTTGCCAAGGTGTATGATTTTTGCCTTGAGAACTAGAGAAAAATGTAACTTTTTGCTCAGGAGTGCTTATCTGAATAGTGATGGCCGGATAATCATCACTATTTTTTATGATAGGTTGGTACAAAGATGAACTGTATATTTTCGTCTCATTTATTTTTTTAAAGAATTGCTGGGTAATCAGGACAGGAATATTTATTTTCTTGGTGTACTGCTGATGAATACTATAACCTCCGTATCCACCAACGGCAAAGTAACCATTGCCGGACATTCCGCTGGCTTGGGGTTTTAATTGGGAATGCCGCACAATGGGTGTGATATCAGAGTACCCATTCCAATCATTATTGATCTTGACTAAAGTGACATCACGAAGTGGCGGCAGCTGAGCGAGGACCTTCGGGGGCTGGAAATGTATCACTTTTTTGGCGGGTGATGTAGTCTGGCAACCAGTCAAAAGCAGGAATAACAGCCAAATAAATAATTTTCTGGGTGTGGTCGCTTGAATCACAGCAAAAATATCAGCAATTGGTTGAGATGTGTGGGTTCCGTAATTCTACAATCAAGTGCCAGCCGAATTCACAGTTAGTCAATAGTGATGATGCGACAAATACCTAATCTTTGTAGTATCGTTGTGAAATTGTTAGCTATGAGCAGTTCTGGGCAGCCCAGGCGATCGACAATACTACGACTGGGAGTTTAGCAGACTTCTTGAAACATGTTTAGATCGATTAGCGTCTTTGGGTATACTACTGCAAACAAGCTGATTACACTGTCAAATATTTGTTGTACTTATTCACATATGTCATGATCAGGCTATTAGCAATTGCTCATCGCTCAAAACGATTCATGGCTACCAGTGGTGTAGATCTTGTTTCTCAGCCATCCCTGACAACAAAGGAGTGAAAATTTTATGTCTCAGCCTTTTGAACTGTCCTTAGAACAACAATTTAGTGTGTGCTCATTTCAAAATCAAATCCAAGAAATGAGTCGCGAGCAAGCCCAAGATTTTTTGGTGAAGCTTTATACTCAAATGCTGTGGCAGGAATCTACCTACAAGAATCTACTCAAGCACCAGTGGGGCTTAGTCGAATCTCCAGCATTAGAGCAGTAAATTAAGACGGTCTTGAGCTAGTGGGTTGAGCACAGCCGAAACGTACTAGCTCGGTATTTCCTGTGACAATTTTTAATATCGGATCAAACTATTTTTCAATACCCAACCAATCTTGGGGACACAGATAAGTAGTGTATAGTTCTGCTTCTGGGGTGTTTGGCTCGGGCTGGTAGCCGTATTCCCAGCGAACTGTCGGAGGCAGGGACATCAAAATTGATTCGGTGCGGCCATTAGTTTGCAGACCAAAGATAGTACCGCGATCGTAAACTAAATTGAATTCTACATACCGACCCCGGCGATACATCTGAAAATTGCGTTCCCGATCGCCATAAGGAGTGTCCTTCCGCTTTTCGACAATTGGCCGGTAAGCTGGCACGAAAGCATAGGCACATTCTTTAACCAAAGCGAAGATTTCTGCCCAGCTTCGCGCTGGTTGGACACCCAGTTGGTTGCTGTACTGGCCAGCTGGCCCTTGAGGCTTTTCGCCACGATAGAACTCCCCAGCCAGACTATCTTGATAGTCAAAAAACAAGCCCCCGACTCCCCGCGTCTCATCTCGATGGGGCAGGTAAAAATATTCGTCGCACCAGCGCTTAAAAGTCGGGTAATACTGCGGATTATGTCGATCGCATGCATCCTTCAATGTTTGGTGGAGATGAACTACATCTTCGCGGAAAGGGTAGTAAGGAGTGAGGTCTAAACCACCGCCGAACCACCAAACTGGGCCAGCTTCAAAATAGCGATAGTTTAAATGCACGGTGGGGATGTAAGGATTGCGCGGATGTAAGACCATCGATACACCAGTGGCATAAAAGCCATGCCCTGCCGCCTCTGGCCGTTGCTTTAAAATGGATGGCGGCAGATTCTTTCCCCATACCTCCGAGAAATTTACGCCGCCCTGTTCAAAAATATTCCCTTCTCTAATCACCCGCGACCGGCCACCACCACCTTCTGGTCTTTCCCAAGCATCCTCGCGAAACTCTCCGCCACCATCGGTTTCCTCCAATTCCTTACAAATGTGATCTTGCACTTGGCGCATGAAAGCACTCACTTGCTGTTGGGAATCTATTGGTGGTAGGGAGGAGTCGAGAGGCGTGTTGCTAGAGTTGCCAGTGGTGATAGGAGAAGTCATAAAAATTTAAATTTTCTTTACAGCCATAAAAGTGGCCAAAGTTGCTATCAAGGCTGTCAAGTAGGATTTATTTGAGGCCGAAAGTAACCACAATATACTGCGGCTCGTCCCTGAGACAATAGGGATTGTTAACAAATCATTACGCAAATTTGAAGGGATCGATCGACTACCGCAAATGTCGATCGCCTCAGACAGAATAGGTGATCCCCCTTTTCACTAGTCAAAACGCTGTCAAAAGAAAATCACAAAATATCAACTCTCTAGAGAATATAAAGTTCGACTGGGCTACACTGACGAACAGGATGAGCAATAGTAGATTCTATTCTCGCCGCGTCATTTAGTAGATGCAGATTGCAGGTATGGCTGACTTTCCTTGGTTGACGACGATTATCCTTTTCCCCGTATTGGCGGCATTGGCGATTCCTCTGCTGCCCGATACAAATGGCCGCACAGTGCGCTGGTATGCTCTAATTGTCGCTCTGCTAGACTTTGCGTTAATCGTTTATGTTTTTGCTAATTTTTACGACACCAGCATTTCTGGGATACAGCTGGTAGAAAGTTATACATGGGTGCCCCAAATAGATTTGAAATGGTCAGTGGCCGTAGATGGTCTATCTATGCCCTTGGTCTTGTTGACTGGTTTTATTACTAGCCTCGCCACCCTGGCCGCTTGGCCCGTGACTTACAAGCCCCGGCTATTTTACTTTTTGATGTTGGTAATGTTCGGTGGCCAGATTGCGGTTTTTGCTGTGCAGGACATGCTGCTATTCTTTTTGGTCTGGGAATTGGAATTAATTCCAGTCTATTTATTCTTGGCCATCTGGGGTGGAAAAAAACGGCTTTACGCTTCCACCAAGTTTATTCTGTACACGGCTGGTGGCTCACTGTTCATTTTGGTAGCCGCGTTAGCGATGGGCTTTTATGGTGGCACTACTACCTTTGATATGACAGCTCTAGCGCACAAAGACTATCCCTTGAATTTTCAGCTCTTTATGTATGCAGGCTTGCTGATTGCCTACGGGGTCAAGTTACCGATCATTCCGCTACATACCTGGTTGCCTGATGCCCACGGTGAGGCTACAGCTCCAGTACATATGCTGCTAGCTGGCATTCTGCTCAAAATGGGCGGCTATGCCCTGATTCGGATGAATGCCGGAATGTTGGCCGATGCCCATGCTTTCTTTGCCCCAGCCTTGATTGTCTTGGGGGTGGTGAATATTGTGTATGCTGCGCTCACCTCTTTTGCCCAGCGTAACCTGAAACGGAAAATTGCCTATTCCTCGATTTCTCACATGGGATTTGTGCTAATTGGTTTTGCCTCCTTCACCGATCTGGGGATGAGTGGAGCCGTGATGCAAATGGTCTCTCACGGTTTGATTGGCGCTAGTCTCTTTTTTTTGGTGGGGGCTACTTACGATCGAACTCACACCCTCATGTTGGATGAAATGGGTGGAGTAGGCCAACGGATGAAGAAAATCTTTGCGATGTTCACTGCTTGCTCGATGGCTTCTTTAGCTTTACCAGGGATGAGCGGCTTTGTGGCAGAGTTAATGGTATTCGTGGGCTTTGCCACCAGCGATGCTTACAACAACGAGTTCAAAGTGGTGATGATTTTACTCATGGCGGTGGGTGTAATTCTGACTCCCATTTACTTGCTATCGATGTTGCGAGAAATCTTCTTTGGTGACGAAAACAAAGAACTGGTCGAACATGAAGCACTAATCGATGCGGAACCCCGTGAAATATTCATCGTTGTCTGTCTACTGATCCCAATTATTGGGGTAGGCTGTTATCCAAAGCTGCTGACGCAGGTTTATGACTCAACCACGGTACAACTCACTGCTCATCTGCGGCAATCGGTACCGACCATTGCTCATCGGGTAAGTACCCCAGTTGCTTTAGTGGCACCGGATATTAGGAAGTAAGTTGGGTTATTGCCAAAATAGCGCTGTGCTCAATCCTCATTGATACTTGCGGATTGAGCACACCCTAAACCCAATGATTAACCCTAGCCAATAATCTGGCCAACAAAATTCCCGAAGCGCTCCATCCCTTTTTTAATGGTTTCTAGATCCGTGGCATAGGAGATCCGCACATGATCATCAGCGCCAAAGGGTAAGCCGGGAATAACGGCTACTTGGTGAGACTCTAAGAGCTGCTTGCAAAAATCGAGAGAGCCAAGTCCAGTCTTGCTAATATTCGCAAACACATAAAAAGCTCCGTCTGGCTTGGCACATTCAATGCCAGGGATCGATCGCAGCAGATCCACAATCACTTTTTGCCTGACGCTAAACGCCAAGCGCATCTTTTCCACACAGTCTTGCGAACCAGTCAAAGCCGCCAGCGCCCCGTACTGGGCAAAAGTACAAACATTAGAAGTACTATGTCCTTGAATGACACTGGCCGCCTTGATAATTTCTAACGGAGCCGCCAAATAACCCACCCGCCAGCCGGTCATCGAATAAGCTTTGGCAAAGCCATTGCTGACGATCGTGCGATCGAAGATATCGGCACCCAGCGACCCAATACTGACATGTTCAACATCACCATAGATAATTTTTTCGTAAATCTCATCAGAAACCACAAAAATATTACGGCGGATAATCACCTGGGTCAATGCCTGCAACTCGCTGCGGCTGTAGACAACGCCGCTGGGATTAGAAGGCGAATTTAAGATCAGCAATTTGGTTTTGGACGTAATCGCCTGATCCAACATTTCGGGAGTGATTTTGTAGCTAGTACTGGCATTAGTATCAATAATTACAGGTACGCCATCAGCCAGCCGTACCATCTCGGGATAGCTTAACCAGAAAGGAGCTGGGATAATGACCTCATCACCAGGATTGATGGTCGCCATCATCAAGTTGAATAAAGTATGCTTGCCGCCATTAGATACCAAGATGTTGGCAGCCTGATAATTCAACTGGTTATCAGCTTGCAGTTTGTGGGCAATCGCTTCGCGTAAGGGTGCTTCACCAGCAGCAGCGCCGTATTTAGTTTTGCCCATCGCCAATGCGGCAGCGGCGGCGGCTTTAATATGCTCTGGGGTATCAAAATCTGGTTCCCCGGCACTAAAACTACAAACATCAATACCACTAATTTGCATGGCCTTGGCTTGGGCAGCAATAGCGAGGGTGACAGAGGGTTTGACCTCTTTGATGCGATGTGCCAACTCCATATTGAATGCACTCCCGTTGCTCACGTCGAACAGGGCTGGCTGGCTAGCCGACGACTGGACTGAATTTTTCACGTTATTTTGACTAAAAGTATGCCCAAGATCAGTAATTATAAACTTAGTCATCCACCAAAATTTGAGTTTATTTGATGTGATTAATTATTCTGCCGGTTTAGTTACGATCGCCGCCCATGACTTCGACCAGTTATGGACATTCTATGCCCATCTGCTGGCTCAACAGCCTCAACCGTTCACGCCCAAAGTCTATGCTGGCTTTCTTTTACCAGGAATTTGTCTGGGAATCTTCCGCCCCAAAGAAAATAGCTCTTTCATCCCCGGCAGAGGAGCTATCAGCCTCTGCTTAGAAGTAAGTGATTTGGAGTTGGCGATCGATCACGCTTACCAGCCGAACTGCCAGCCACCTTCCCAAATCATTACGGCCAGTCATGGTCGTGAAGCTTATGTCTATGATCCTGATGGCAACCGCATTATTTTGCACCAAGGTGAAAATACTCCCAAGCACTAAATTTGTGGGGATCAATGGCTAAATCATCCTGAAAATCCGTGATATCATATGCCCAGGCTGATGTCAGCTCTAAAATGCAAGTATATTGTCGAGTAACTTGGCTTGTCTTCCCCCCTTACCATTGCAGTTTTAATTGACTCACCAGCTCTTGTACAGTCTTTAAAAGAGTCATTAGCTAGTGAACGCTACAGCGTGAGAAATTTTTCGGTTGAATCCGATTTCCTTGATTTTATTAAGCAAGAGAAGTATGGAATTGATTGCTTGATCTTTCAGGTTCATAGTCAGGTCTTAGGGATAGTCGATGCCCTATATCAACACGGCATTGTACTCCCAGCTGTTTTTCTCCAGTCGTTGAATACTGATACTGACAAGTTCGCTTGTAATGAAGATGAGCAGCCCGCGACTTACCTCAGCGAAGATTGGCCGAACTTTCTCTACCATGCTTCCGAAGTGTTTGTCTCCGATGCTGATCTGATCAGCATTAGTGCCGATATTGATCGATCGATTGCCAAATTTCTCAACCTCACTCCCCTCCATTCACCCAGAGCCGCCAGCGAATCTCCCCCCGCCCAAAAGTCAGCAGCTTTTTTACTCCAACAGCAGCGTCGTTTATCTGAAAAGTTGAAAGAGAGATTGGGATACCTGGCTGTCTACTACAATCGCAACCGACATAACTTTTTTCGGTATCTTTCTCCCCCCCAACGTCAAGATTTATTAGTACAACTCAAAGAGCAATATCGACAGATTGTGCTGGCTTACTTTACGCCCG
>JAYUSR010000035.1:0-7447 GCA_043755575.1 Synechococcales cyanobacterium | reverse complement strand
GCCACTCAAAACCATAATTCCGGCGACTGGCAACGCTAGACCGATCTCTAAAGCCATGGCTCCACCTTGGGAAAAACCACAGATCCAGGTGCGATCGAGAGCCACTCCAGTAGTTTCCGGTATTGTCCTCAGCCAATCTTGAAGAATTTGGCAACTAGTAACTAGTTCTTGCTGACTAGTTGCCGTCAGCTGACCGGCACCCGTGAAGGAATACCAAGCCCTGCCAGTTTCGGTATATTGATGCTCGAAAATGCCATTGGGCAATAAAAATTGATAGTTAGGAAGGTGAAGATAGGACAGTAGCTCCACCAAGTCATCGTTATTAGCGCCCCAACCATGCATCAAAACAATATTGCCTTGGGGAACTCCAGCCGCTGGTACCGTAATCACATCCATATCCAAACACCGGAAATTGTTTAAAAAAACTTAATAAAAACCATTGGTAAATCATCTTAAGCTAAAAGGCAATGCGGATATTACATATGGAAATTTTTAATATGAGTTCTAACTTAGCAGCCAAACTGAGAGAAGGTACCAAGAAATCCCACAGCATGGCGGAGAGTACTGGTTTTATTTCCTGCTTCTTAAAAGGCACCGTCGAAAAAAATTCTTATCGCAAGCTGGTATCTAATCTCTATTTTGTCTACACGGCAATGGAAGAAGAGATGCATAAGCACCAAAACCACCCAGTTTTATCCAAACTGTTTTTTCCAGAACTCGATCGAAAGCACAGTCTGGAGAGCGATTTAAGTTACTATTTTGGCTCTAATTGGAAAGATCAAGTGGCTCCGTCCGCAGCCACCCAGGAGTATGTAGCTCGGATTCACCAAATCGCGGCAGCTGATCCAGAACTATTGGTGGCACATCTCTACACTCGTTATATTGGTGATCTATCTGGTGGTCAAATCTTGAAGAAGATTGCCCAGAATGCGATGAATCTCAATGATGGCGAAGGAACAGCCTTCTACGAATTCGACCAAATTCCTGATGAAAAGGTTTTTAAAAACAACTACCGTCAAGCCATGGATAGTCTTCCTATTGACGAAGCTAAAGCTGATTTGATCGTGGATGAAGCCAATGATGCTTTTGGCAAAAACATGATTATGTTTAAGGAATTAGAAGGCAACTTGATTAAGGCGATCGGCATTCAGGTCTTCAATATGTTGACTCGCAAACGTAATCGGGGCGGCAATGAGCTAGCTACGGCAGAATAAGCTGAGCATCCAACAATTCATTAGTTTTACTTCCTCCCACCATAATCGCAGCTGATATTTCATTGGCTGCGGTTTTTTGTAGAAAATAACGTGGCACGACCATCGATATGAAGCTATCAATAATATTTTAAATGAAATATTTCTACGACGCAAAAATGACCGGATTAAGGATTGCAATCGAGAATTACACATTAAGCCGTACTTCGTACTGTTTGATCAATTCTTACTCTCTTGCATGTCTTATTTTACTAAAACATTACAACGACTGGGAATTATTACATTTATTGCCCTTACACCAGCACTCACTGCTTGGCATCTCCCCATATCTGCTCCCCAAAAAAATATCAGCAACTCTACAAAAATAGCTCGATCATCAACCCAACCTTTTCTCCTCAATGGTAAAGCAGTTTACATATTACGCCAGGGTTTTTGGAAAGAAGCCATCCTGACTGGCTATCAATGGCATAGCAATACTGGATTTCAATATACTGCCAATTATGAAAGTGACGGCAGAACTGAAGCAAATGTATCGATCGATCGAATCATTACCATCACAGAAGCACGGCAGCGGAGACTTGCTACTAATGTCTATGATGTATCTACCAACACCGGCATTAAGCAAATGGTCAATGCCCATAACAGCTGGCGGCAGGAAATTGGAGTAGCGCCACTATCCTGGTCCCCAAAACTAGCATCATTTGCTCAAGATTGGGCAAACACATTAGTCGCGAGAAATGAATTTAAGCATCGCGCCCCTAATAACTATGGCGAAAACCTAGCTGCTTCTCAAGGGAAAAGCTTTAGTCCAACTAGCGTTGTCAAGTATTGGGGTGAAGAGGTGCAAGACTATAACTACAAAACTAATAGCTGCAAGTCTGGGGAAATGTGCGGTCACTACACCCAATTGGTTTGGAGCAAAACCAAAGAGGTGGGCTGCGCTAAAGCTCAATCTGGTAACAAAGAGGTCTGGGTATGCAACTATAATCCGCCAGGCAACTACATCGGACAGAAGCCCTATTGATGGCTCCTGCTGATTTTAAGCCGATTGAGCTGAGCAGTTATGCTGCTAGCTGCATTGGATTGGATAATTTAGGAGCCAGATAGCCGACATTGGGAAAGAATATAGCGCAACCTGTCGTAATCTTCTCGCAAAATCAGACTCAGATTGCGCCCCGCACTCACTAGCCAAGCTCGATCAAAATTGCGCATTCGATAAATACCCCGCATTGTCGCAGCGGTCAAAGCTTCCGGTGGTGCCCCGGTGACTTGCAATAGTGGTCGTAAAAAGTCTAATTGCTCGCTGAAAGTAATGATTTCAGCTGGCGAGCAGGCATGTACCGACTGGTGAATCTGGGGTGGACGCGGTGGCAGATACTGATAGTAACGACCTTGGACATCAGCAAAACCGACAATTATTGCTTTAAACTCTGTTTTGAGCATAGCAAAAATTTGAGGCTGCTCGGTGCGTAATTCAGTCAAGGATAGTCCTAATGCCCGTGCCCGATGTACCGAATCGATCGGAGCAGTTGTGGCAAAGTAAACGACAGCAAAAATTTGGTTACCAGTTTCTTCGTCTTGCGCTTGGACAAAACTGCCAAAATCTGGCATCACCGCTAACTTTAGTTCATCAGGAGCCAGGCATTGTGCCAAAAATTCGGTGGTAGTAGTTTCAATTACTTCAGCAATATGAGCAGAATCTTGAGCACCAGTAGCAAACTGTGGGAGAGGTAAACGCATAATCAATCAGGCTTCAGAAATAGCTTTCCTTGATTCTACCGTGGGCAACAATACTCGAAATCGAGAACCAATTCCAGCTTGACTAGTCACCGAAATCGAACCACCACAGCGCAGTAAAATATTTTGGACAACTGTCAGACCCAAACCCACCCCGGTATCGGCTCCCGTGAGATGGTTACTGGGCAGAGTGCGTCCCCGATAAAACCGATCAAAAATCTTGGGAATATCGGACATGGGAATTCCCACGCCACTATCCCGAAATTCTAGCTGGATATAATCACCTTGCACGGAAGCTTGGACAAATACTTGACCACCCTTGAAGGTATATTTGATACTGTTATGCAGCAAATTAATGGTGATTTGCTTAACCCAGCTTTCCTGACAAAGTACTAATGGTAAATCAACAGGGATACTGTAGCTCAGCTGCAAGCCTCGTTCCTCAGCTAGTGGTTGATAAGTGCTAATCACACCCGGCACGGTCTCCCATAAATTTAGGGGCGAACCCATTTCCTGCTCCGCTAGTTTCTCTAGATCTAGCAGTTCGATCGCTCCGTTGATCAAAGAATTCTGTCGATCGCACTCCTGCTTAATTAGATCAACATATTTTTGTCGTTGTAGTGGCTTCAGACTGGGGGAATCGAGTAAGGTGAGCGCCGTTTTCATGTTAGTGAGAGGGGTTCGCAGCTCTTGCAACAGATGCATAATTAGCTCATCCTTGAAATCCGCCAAGTCTGGATTGTTGTTTTTAGGCATATCAACCCGATGGTCGCTGGGCGAGGGCCAGCCGAGCCTGCTCTCGATCGTCAAAGTGGATTTTTTCAGTACCAATAATTTGGTAATCTTCGTGGCCTTTACCTGCAATCAGCACACCATCACCTGGCTGAGCTATTTTGATGGCCAGAGCAATAGCGGCTGCTCGATCGGCAATCACCCTAATCGCCCGGTCTGCTGGAATTCCAGCCACCACATCTGCCAGGATTTTTTCGGGGTCTTCGGTGCGCGGATTGTCGGAAGTAACCACTACTTGGTCGGCTAACTCGGCGGCAATCTTGGCCATCTGGGGTCGTTTGGTTCGATCGCGATCGCCGCCACAACCAAAGACACAAATCAGTTGACCGCTAATAAATGGCCGCGCTGCCCGCAATAAATTATCTAAGCTATCGGGAGTGTGGGCATAGTCTACAATCACACTAATATCTTGGCTATCGTTGATTTTGACCTGCTCCATCCGGCCTGGCACTCCGGGAAATTTGGCCACAGCGGCCACGATCGTATCTAAATCCATCCCCAGATGCAGAGAGCAACCGATCGCTGCTAACAGATTTTCTAGGTTGTAATCGCCCACCAAAGGCGAAACAAATGATCGATCGCCCATGGGGGTATGTAAAGTGCCAGAGACTCCTGTGGGGCTATAGACCAAATCACCAGTCCAAAGATCAGCTTGAGGATTTTTGGCGCTGTAGCTCCAGACCCGCTCGGCGGGTAACTGAGCAATGAGCTTTTGGCCGTATTCATCGTCATAGCGAATAATCCCCCGCCCCTTCAGATATTCATCACTAAATAACAGAGCTTTAGCTTGAAAATAAGTGGCCATATCATGGTGATAGTCCAAATGATCTTGAGTGAGATTAGTGAAAATCCCTACTTCAAAAGGACAACCTTTAGCTCTTCCCTGATCCAGGGCGTGGGAACTGACTTCCATCAGGCCGACAGTACAGCCAGCTTGGACAGCTTGGGCCAGTTGCTGATGCAGATCCACCGCAAAAGGCGTGGTATGGGTTGCCACCTTTTCATAACCTGGCCAGCGGGTGTAGAGAGTCCCAATCAGCGCCGTGGACTGATGACTAGCTAACAGAAACTCAATTAAGTGAGTAGTGGTCGTTTTGCCATTGGTGCCTGTCACCCCGACCATTCTCAATTTCTGAGCCGGATAATTACAAAAAGCCGCCGCCAACTCGGCACTGGCTTGGATTAAATCAGTAGCCACCGCAATACAGGCAACGCCAGTCGCAGGCTGAGCCTGCGCCGCCGCCGTGGAAATCACCGCCGCCACCGCACCGCTCTCGATCGCACTAGGCCAAAATTCGCCCCCATCTACCCGCGTACCAGGCATCCCAATGAACAAATCACCAGCAGTGCAAGCATGGGAATTGGTTTGGAGTCCAGTAACCTCTTGGTCAAGAGCAGGATGGTCGGGGAGCTGCTTCAAGCTAGTAACTTTATTCAACAGTTCACGTAACTTCATGGGGATACCTTCTTCCATAACCTTAGGCTTATTTTGATATATCTAAATTCAATTGTCTGATGAATATTTCTCTAGCAGCTGTTGCAATTGTGACAGCGTTGCCCGTGGTGATGGCCTAGGCAGAGGTTGTTCCTCACCAGCCGCCAGTAAATAGAGGACTGGGATTTCGTACTGAAATGCTTCCCACCAGCGGGAATTGGTGGTGATTTCGCGCACTTCTAGGTCAAAGATTGGAGCCGAAAGCTGCCGGAGCTTGGCTTCCAAACCCTCACAGAGATGACAACCAACTTTGCTATAAAGAATCAGATGCATAGCAGGTAATTGTGTATTTACTTGCCAAAGCCGGGAATTAAACTACCGCTCAACTTCTTCAGGGCTTTACCAGCCACATCAGAATAGCGCAGCTCCCCAGCCAAAATTTTAGCCATAATGACTGTGGCCGAAGGGCGTTTGACACCCACTTTGTAGCCGACCTTCGGAAACTGGTAAAAAGCCGCCGATACCCGCTGTGCCCACTTCATATCCGCACCCCATTCTTCAGCCATCACCTCGCTGTAGTTGGCGATCGCTTCAGTCTGACCAGCCAGTGCCCCCGTAATTGCTTCCGCCGCCTTAATTCCTGAAAAAATTGATGGCCGAATTCCTTCTGCTGTCATCGGATCCACCACACAAGCGGCTTCGCCAGCCAGCACCGCTCGATCGGTATGCAGTTTTTGATCGCCGTCCCACAGACAGAGAGGATGGATGTACTGCTGGGCTGTGCTGATATCAATGTTGAACATATTTTGAGCGTAGTTCTCAATAATTTTTTTCAGATCTTGACCCTCGCCACCTCGGAAAGTACCGATGCCGATCGAATAACCATTGTCTTTGGGGAAATTCCAAATGTAGCCATTTTTGACCATCCCAAATTCAAAATTAATCACTGGCGACACATTCTCAGCCATGCCTTCTAACTCTAACGCCCCCGCCAAGCGCCGTTTTCGATCCTTAAAGCCCAAAAACTTGGCCATTGGCCCTTTAGCGCCATCGGCAGCAATCAAATACTTGCCACTGACCGTGCCGTTGCTGGTGCTAACCTGCCAGGTTTCACCCACCAGTTCCACCCCAGTTACCTCGGTACCATCCATCAATTCGGCTCCTTGACCTTGAGCTTTCTGAATCAGGAAGTGATCGAAAACATCCCGCCGCACCATCCAGATTGGTTCAGTCCCGGCTAGTTGGGCTTCTACTTCATCAGACATCTCCCAGGTGTAGCGCAGGACATCAACTTTGGTCGAAATAGCTGGACTAAAATCGAAATCAAACCATTTAGCAATGATCGGCGAAACACCGCCTCCACAAGGCTTATAGCGAGGCAGAGTTTCTTTCTCAATGATCACAACTTTGTGTCCCTGCTTGGCGAGATGATACGCTGCCGCACCCCCAGCTGGGCCAGAGCCCACCACAATACAATCAAACATTGCCGATAATCTCCTGGAGCTAAATCGTTACTATCTTAGCAATACCTTTTCTTGTAAAGTATTGCTATTTGCTTACTGAGCTTAAACCGTCATAATATCTTTTTCTTTTTCGGCTAATACTTGCTCAACCTTGGCAATGTATTTATCGGTAAGTTTTTGGATTTTTTCTTGTAAACCCTTGGCTTCGTCTTCAGAGATGTCGCTACTTTTCTCTTGCTTTTTGACTTCATCAATGCCATCGCGCCGAATATTGCGGATGGAAACCTTACCTTCTTCGGAATATTTACCAGCTTGTTTAGCCAGCTCCTTCCGCCTTTCAGTAGTGAGCGGCGGAATATTCAACCGAATCACAGTGCCGTCATTATTGGGAGTAAGACCAATATCAGAAAGAGAAATAGCTTTCTCGATCGCACCCAAACTAGTTTTATCAAAAGGCTGAATAGCGATCGTACTGCCGTCAGGAGTATTAATATTGGCCAGGGACTTGATCGGCGTGGGGGCACCGTAATAGTCTACGGTTACTCGATCGAGCAGACTAGTACTAGCCCGACCAGTCCGAATGGTATTGAAAGATCTCTGGGTAGCCTCTACAGCTTTCTGCATATGGCCTTCTACATCAGCGAATTTCACAAGAACCTCCTACAATGGTACCGATTTTTTCTCCAGCAACAGCGCGCTGAATACTTCCTTCTTCAAACAAATTGAACACAACAATAGGAATATCATTTTCCCGACACATGGCGATAGCCGTACTGTCCATTACTTTTAGATCTTCAGTCAACACATGA
>JAYUSR010000034.1:0-25152 GCA_043755575.1 Synechococcales cyanobacterium | reverse complement strand
ATTGCAGTTCACCACTTGAAATTGAAGTGGATTTTCAGTAGATCTAATACCATAGCTAGCTAATTAAATCTATTGCATACAACCCGGAACCGCTATATCGATCTTTTAGAACAATTTTATCCTGGAATTAAGGATGATATTGAGTTTGTAGATGTGGCTACACCGCTCACCTACGAGCGTTATACGGGCAACTGGCAAGGATCGAGTTGTGGGTGGCTCCTGACCAAACAAACCCTCCCATTATCAATTAAAGGTTTGCCCAAAATATTACCTAAACTGCGGAATTTTTATGCGATCGGGCAGTGGGTGGAACCAGGTGGAAGTGTGCCAGTGGTGGCTATGTCGGGACGCAATATTATTCAGCAAATCTGTCGAGAAGATAAACAGACTTTTCGGTCAATAGTACCTTGAAAATAGAAGGATAATATGGAAAATAACGTATCAAAAAATAAGTCATCACTCAAATTCTTTTTTAAGTCATCACTCAAATTCTTTTTGTTGGTTTTTTTGCTATCAGTTCCTTTTTGGATATTGGGTGCTACGACCAAGGATTTGACTAAAATACTTCCTGTGAAACTTCCGATCAGTGCCTTAATGACTGTCTGTGGGTGTGTGTCACTTTCTAGAGAGAAAAATTAGACTAGAAAGACAGCCATAAAAAGGAGGTGAGATATGACTCCCGAAGAACAAGCCAGACTAAAGCAGAGCATAAATGACATAGCTGCTATCCTCTACAGAAATATACCTCCAGAGAAAGTCCAAACGCTAGAAGGCATTGAACAAGCGATTAGACAACATTCTCAGGAAACCGTTTTGCCTCAACTTGCCCTTTTTTTGCAACTGAAACATCTGGAACAAACAAAGGATATCCCAGGAAATTAACGAGTATCTTAGGCCAACTGCATCTCACGAGTGAGCAAGTCCAGTTTCTGGGAGTAAAGCCATATAAACGCCTAAGTCCAATACTAGAACGTTGCTGCTTAACAGTGAGCGCCAATAGCTCTTATCGACACACCACCCAAGACATCGCATTGCTCACGGGGATTACCATTGATTTCAAAACCCAGCACAGGGTGCCACAAGCATATGATTATCCTGAGCCTGACTCCCAAAAAGAAGTTCAAGAAATTAGTATTGATGGTGGTAATGTGAACCTAATTCCGCAGGATGGAGAAGAGTCACCCTGCTGGAAGCAGTTTAAAGCGATTCATCTTGCTCCAGAAGGCATCGTTGGTGCTTGGTTCAACAACAACCCCGCACTCATTAAATGCTTGAATCATCAACCTTTGGGCTTACCTCTAGTCTGTTTAGGGGATGGCCATGATGGTATTTGGAATCTCTTTGCGAAGATTAATCCAGCAGTACAAAGAATAGAAATTCTGGATTGGTATCATTTAATGGAGAATTTAGAGAAAGTCAGTGGTTCATTTCAAAGACGAGCGGCAGCAAGATCATTGCTGTGGAAGGGGAAAGTGGATGAGACCATCGAGCTGTTCCGAGAGTGTGAGAGCAATCAGGCCGGGTGTTTTACTAACTATTTGCTTCATCATCGACATCGGATTCTTAATTATGAATATCTACAAGCGGAGGAAGTATGTTCTATTGGCTCTGGAAACATTGAAGCTACCGTGAAACAAATAGCCAGCCGAGTCAAGATTACTGGAGCAAGATGGAATAGAAAAAACTTGCCAAAGGTTTTTGCTCAGCGCTCTGCTTACCTCAACCAAAGACTATGATTTTTATTTTCAGAAAGTGACACGCACCCCATAAACTGTAACTTAAGCTTTTCTAATACTCTCAGGAAATTTGTTGGACTTTCCCCATATAGGCTATCGGCTAAAACATAGCGTATCTTAAATTTTTTATCTACTAATTCCATAATTAAGCTCGCTGCTATTTGAGGCTTACTTTTATAAATATCCTCTGGTTTAAGTGTGGATTGTGGTTTGTAAATCTCAAAAAGAAGAGGGAATACAATTTCATTTTTTACTCCGTAAATATTCACTGTTACTATACCATTGTCAATTTTACCAAGCCTTCCTAGTCATATACCCTGCTTGCTATCGAGCCTTTTATCTCTATTTTAACTTATCCCAGAGTGACAAATCAGGGATAGATGGGGGTAGGAGATTTCATTGGAGTAGGTTTTGTCGTGAACTCCAGCTTCTCATGAACTTCTACCTGTTTTCCTCTTTGACTCCAGTTATGGTTTTCAACTACTTGTGTCCGGCTCAGCTGTGAAAGAATTGATTTATGCAACAACGCCCTTATTAACTCATGCTGAAATAAAGCTTATGCCTAGGCTAAATTAGTTTAGAACTTTTTCAAAAGCATTTAAGAGCAGCACCACATTTTCTGGGCGACTGTTATAACCCATCAGACCGATCCGCCAAACTCTTCCGCCCAGCTCACCCAGACCACCAGCCACCTCAATGTTGTACTCATTCAGTAACTTGTGAGCGATCGCTTTACCATCAACTCCATCAGGAATCTTAACTGTAGTTAAAGTTGGTAAGCGAAACTCTGGCTCCACATGACAAGCTAACTTTAGTTCGGCTAAACCCGCCCATAACAATTCAGCATTTTGCTGATGCCTATGCCAGCGCTCCTCTAACCCCTCTTCAGCAACTAACCGCAAAGATTCCCGCAGCGCATAATTCATATTAATGGGCGCAGTGTGATGATAAGCTCGGCCTTCACCCCAATAACTAGTCAATAATGACATATCCAAATACCAGTTGGGCACCGGATTTTTGCGGTTCTTCAGTTTCTCGACCGCCCGACTACTCATGGTGAAAGGCGCAATTCCTGGCGGCGCACTTAAACCTTTTTGACTGCAACTATAGGCTAAATCAATGCCCCATTTATCGATGTGTAAAGGCACACCACCCAGGCTAGTGACGGTATCTACTAATAATAAGCAGTCGTATTGACGGCATAGCTCCGCCACGCCTTCCAGCGGTTGCCGCGCTCCAGTGGAAGTCTCGGCGTGAACCAGAGCTAAAATTTGAGGGCGATGGGTTTCTAAATTAGCTTTGATTTCTGCGAGGCTAAATACCTGTCCCCAGGGCTTGGTCATCTGGCGAACATCGGCACCATAACGGCCAGCCATATCTACTAAACGATGGCCAAAGTAACCTTTGACTCCTACTAACACTACCTCCCCTGGCTCAATGCTGTTAGCCAAGGTCGCTTCCATGGCCGCACTACCGGTGCCGCTAACCGCAATAGTCAACTCGTTTTCGGTTTGCCAAGCATAACGCAATAGATCCCTGGTCTCGTCCATGATCGCCAGAAAAGTGGGATCTAAATGTCCCACTGGAGCCATGCCGATCGCTCCTAAAACGCGGGGATGAACGTTGGCCGGGCCGGGTCCCAATAATAGGCGGGGCGGCATATCGAGCTGACTGGTTTGAATGCGGTAGCGATCAATAACACCGGTAGTGGTCATCATCATGTTGATATTTCTGAGTTAGTTGTGTTTGATACCTTGCTTGGCCTAATGTAATCGATAAATTACGGCATTAGTATAACTTCAAGTCACATGACCTAAATTACGGATGAAGCATTTTCCGATTCACTTAGCCAAGTTAAAGTTAGAGCAATATGGTCGCTAGCAACATAGCAATCAAAAATTTGTATTATTTTTTAGCTAAAGATAACTAGCATACATTCTGACTAAAATTCTTGGTTGATGATGGCTGTGCCCTGTTCATAAATAGTTTGGGCGTAGTCAGTCCAAGCTCCCTGTCCCCAATAGCGAAAGCAGCTGGTTTGCAGCAGCAAATTATAGAGTAGGGCTTGACGATAGCGAGTTTCTTTGGTTAATTCAGGATGTTGTGCCACCAGTGGTGTAACTTTCTGGTGAAACAGAGTACTGAGGCGACTCATCGGGTTCAGAACATTCTCATAACCTTTCACCCAGCTCAAATCATTAGTCCAAGAAGCCCCATCCATATGGAAGCTGGGATGTTCTTGTTGAAGGTCTTGGATCGCTTGCTGGACGGCGGCTGGGGTAGAACTGTCAGGATCGACTTTTTGCCAGATTAAATGTTGTCCGATCGCCTGACAAGCTGGGTAGTCAGTTGGTTGGCAACCCGCAGCTGCCATTAACTCTAAATACTCGCTGCCAGTCATCCCCGCCACGCTACTATTGTGGGCGGCCTCTTGCCAAGTCCGCTGAAAAGCGCTGGGAAACTCGTTCATCATCACCCCACCATTTTCGCCATCGCCGATCTGGGTCACGAGGGGCGGGATCGAAATTCCGTTAATTTCTTGCCGAGTCAGAGTTTTAGCTTCGTAGTAAGGCTGCATCTGACCAACCAGTTTGGTATCCGATCCTTGGGTTTTGACCAGAATCGTAATACTGACTGTTTCCCCGGCGGAATTGCGAGCAACTAAGCACTGCGGGATATGCTTATTGGCGATCGGCTGACCAGTGAGGGTTTCGATCGAATGCTCCTGCACCATCATCCACTGATAGCCACAGTCCACTAGGGCTTTTACAAATTCGTAGAGAGTGTCGGGATGATTGGGTAAATGCATTTCTGGCGGTGAGAAGCCTTTAACCCGGGCCAGCGCTGGCCAGCCAAAGATCGCAGCAAAATGTTGCTGCCAAGCTTGGATGTGCAGCTTGATATCTGGAATTGGCGTGGATGGAATCACGGCATGGCTCCAGGTGGTGCCTAGCCATTCGACATAGGGCTGGTAAGTCGGTGCGGTGGTGATGGTTTTCAGTCGATCGAGAGCACCTTGGCCGATTTGTTCTAGACCCCACAACAAATTCCCTGAATAGTCCAGCATGACCTTAGGCTGACAACCTTGATTAACTAGTTCGGGAATAAATTCGGCCATCCGGGTATAGCACCACAAAAAAGCACCAGCATTATGGTTATCTCCATCATGAGGATGCTCAAACATCTGTTGCAAATTGCTGATTAGCGCTCCCTGAAAACCAGCCGGAATGGTAGGTTGGTGCATGTGGAGGGCGATCGCGAATCCCGCTGAAATCCGATCAAACTGGATATTAGTGCGCGGTAGCCAATGGGATTGGTTGGCTAAAGTGACCGATCGCACGGTGGATTCACAGCCTGCCAAATGGGGTAAGCCCTCGATCGTGCTGGCTACGTTGGGCAAATCTGATAGAGCGGTAGTCGGCAGTGCGATCGACATAAAAAATCACCAAGGAAGGGCGGATATGATTACATTCTCACCGACAGAGCGCACAATTCACCAGCTGGGGAATTAGCTTAATTTAAGTACTCACTTGACGTTTGCTTGATCTGTGACCAGGAATCTAAGTATTTCGCGAGGACAGTACCTATTTACTGCCGAAGATTTTTGATGGCTGCTCTAGGCACTGATTGGGCAAATAATTGCTTGAACCCATCCTGCCTGTCCAGCACAGTCTCTGTCGGTGGCTTGATATTCCACAACGTTTCATAGAAAAAGAACGACGTGCCCGCTAGCTTTTGCTTTCGCACAGCCTGCACCTGTTCGCGAATCTGGGTCATCTTAATGGGGCGCGGCTTTAGACCAGCCAGCACGCCAACGCCCACCGGAATGTGCAACTTAGCACGCTGCACTTCTGGTTGTTGTAGTTCTCCCTGAAACTTATCCAAACTATTGCGATACACCTGAATTAACACCTCTTCTACCAAGCCAGCTCGCTCCCAAGCAACCCAATCCGCCAAAAAGACACTCTTAGAAAACTCTTGGGGATTCGGTGAAACTGAAATAATTGCTTTGGGGTTAGCCTTTTTAATCTCTTTAAACAGATCCTTTAACAACGCCGTTACCTTATTCGCTCGCCAATTTGTCCACTCCACATCCTTCGGATCGATCGGCGGCGCTTGCCCCTGGTGTTCGGCTTTATAAACACTTACCGTCAAATCATCGTAGCCAAACTCAAAGGGATAGCCAAAGTGGTCATCCACCTGAATACCATCGACATCGTAGTTACGGACTACTTCCACTATTAAATCTTTAATAAACCTCTGCACCCCCGGGTGTAAAGGATTTAGCCAGACCCGCTCATGTTTACCTTCTTTATAAACCGTAGTGCCATCACGTCTTTGGGTTAGCCACTGAGGATGTTTTTTAGCTAAATCCGAGCCGGATGGATCGCCGGGGGCGGTAGCCATTAAGCCAAATTCAAACCAGGGAATTACCGCCATTTTATGCCGATGTCCGCGCGCCACGGCTTCTTTCAGCATGTCTCGACCAGTCAGTCCCTCCCCCTTGGGCAATGGTTTACCAGAGATGAGTTCGATCGATCTATTCGGCATCACTCGCTGACCGACATTTTTTTGGGCAACTTTACTGGGATACAGCGTATATCCCCAGTTCCAAACCACTGGATAAATCGTGTTGAAATTAAGTTTTTGGAGCTGATCGATCGATTGCCTTAGTCGCTGGCGCTGAAACAACACATTGCTATCAATATTCGTGATCCAGACCCCCCGAATCTCGGGGCGATTTATTGCGGACTGTCTGCCGGTCTGACCCAGCGAGATCACTGGCCAAGTCAAAACTGAGATCAAGCTAAAAATCATCAATCCCAGCAGCCAACGGCGGCGGGCAGCAGCAAAAACAGCGAGCATGGCAATGTGGTAAGAAATTTGGGTTTAATCCTACCACAAGCCAACCTCAGCCCCCGCTAATTTTGCACTTGTAACCTAACTTGGTCAAAATCTCCAATATCTTGGGGCGGTGGTCGCCTTGAATCTCGATCGATTCTTCTTTGCAAGCGCCACCAGTTCCACACTGATTCTTCAGCTGCTTAGTAATCTGTTGCAAAGTATCCGCGCTGACTTGCCAGCCGGTAACTTCTGTCACCGTCTTGCCACCTCGGCCTTTGCGCGAAGCCTGAATCTTGAGGTTTTGCTGAGGCGGGGGCACATCTGGTCGCGCTAGCGCTTCCGCCGGTTCGGCCTCGCCAAATTCCCGATACACTACCCGCCGTTCGTCGTTCCCAGAATTCTGCTTTTTACCGGCCATTGTTTTCAACTTAAATTATTCAGTAAGATGGGGAACAACCAAAATATTCAGCTGGCTGCCACCTCATCATTATGACCCAAACGCCCTTATCCCCCACTGCTAAAACTACCGCTCAACCCGATAGGTTGGGGCGTTTTGGACAATTTGGTGGCAAATATGTACCCGAAACCCTGATGCCAGCGCTGGCTGAACTAGAAGCGGCTTTTTATCAACACACCAAAGATCCTAGTTTTCAAGCAGAACTGCATGGGTTGCTGCATGACTATGTCGGTCGTCCCAGCCCTTTGTACTTTGCCGAACGTTTAACGCAGCACTATGCCCAACCCGACGGCAGTGGGGTGCAGATCTATTTAAAGCGGGAAGATTTGAACCATACTGGCGCCCACAAAATCAACAACGCTCTAGCGCAGGTGCTGCTGGCACGGCGAATGGACAAGAAGCGGATTATTGCAGAGACAGGCGCTGGTCAGCATGGCGTGGCCACCGCTACCGTCTGTGCCCGCTTTGGCCTAGAGTGCATCATCTACATGGGTATTGAAGACATGCAGCGGCAGTCCTTGAACGTATTTCGGATGCGTTTGTTAGGCGCGACGGTGAGTCCAGTCACCTCCGGTACCGGCACGCTGAAGGATGCAACTTCCGAAGCGATTCGGGATTGGGTGACCAACGTGGAAACCACTCACTATATTCTCGGTTCCGTGGCCGGTCCACACCCTTATCCGATGATTGTGCGGGATTTCCACGCGATTATTGGTGTAGAAACCCGGCGGCAGGCTCAAGAAAAATGGGGCGGCTTACCAGATATTCTCCTGGCTTGTGTGGGTGGGGGTTCCAATGCCATGGGGCTATTCCATGAATTCATGCAGGAAGATTCAGTAAGGCTAATTGGTATTGAGGCCGCTGGTTCGGGGATTGAAACTGGCAAACATGCTGCCACTCTTACGATGGGCAGACCAGGCGTACTACATGGAGCCATGAGTTACCTGCTCCAAGATGGCGACGGTCAAGTCACCGAAGCTCATTCTATCAGCGCTGGTCTAGACTATCCGGGCGTAGGACCCGAGCATAGTTTCCTCAAGGATATTCAACGGGCGGAATACTATAGCGTTACTGATGCCCAAGCTCTGGACGGCTTCAAACGCCTGTCGCAGCTGGAAGGGATCATTCCCGCCTTGGAAACTTCCCATGCGATCGCCTACCTCGAAACCCTTTGCCCTCAACTGAGTGGTAGTCCCAAACTAGTGCTCAACTGCTCAGGACGCGGCGATAAGGATGTGAATACGGTGGCCAAGTTCATGAATCTTGAGTAATAATAGGGCAAGTGGTTTAACGGCGGCGTTGGTAACTGCCAATAATGTTTTTTGATCTTGCTTGATTTATTCGGGAACTGAGCTGTTTTCGTTGCGGTAAACTGAGCAAGGACTCAGAAACTTAGCAACTAAAACCAAATGCGCCCACCTGGCTTTTGCCAGGTCATAAACTGAGGTAAGACGGCGCTGCGGTTAACCACTAGAATTCAACAAAGTACCATGGATTGGCAATTAGTCGGACTGAGTTTTATTACGGTATTTATCGCAGAAATTGGTGACAAAAGTCAGCTGGCCGCGATCGCCATCAGCGGTAGTTCCAACCATCCCCGCGCAGTGTTTTTTGGTTCAGTAGCAGCTTTGTTGTTAGCCAGTGCGATCGGAGTACTAGCAGGTGGCTCGGTATCAGTATTGTTTCCGACCAAGATTTTAAAGGGTTTGGCGGCGGCGGGGTTTGCCATAATGGCGGTGCGCTTACTGTGGCCAAGAAACGGCGTAGAGTAGATACTTAGACTAGGCTTCGCTAACCTTAGGCTCACTTTTGTAGCATAGCTGTTTCAGATTGGACATAAATTGTGCAATGATCAACAGGTAATATCCCAGGCACTGGCTTATGAGAATTCTGGTAGTTGAAGATGATCCCAACATTGCCCAACTAATAGAAGTCATTCTCCACCAGGAAAATTACGCTGTAGACCTAGCGAATGATGGTCAAATAGGCTTGGAGCTGAGCGAGTCCTATGAATATGATTTGATCTTGCTCGATGTCAGTCTACCCAAGCGCGATGGGATTAGCATTTGTCAAGAGGTTCGATCGCGGGGTAGTCAAGTACCAGTACTATTACTAACTGCTCTAGATTCTCCAGCCGATCGAGCACGCGGCCTAAACGCTGGAGCTGATGATTACTTGGGCAAACCCTTTGATCCAGAAGAGTTTTTAGCGCGGGTACATGCTCTCCTCCGGCGCAGTAGCAACCTCTCTAAACCTGTTTTAACTTGGGGAGCGCTGCAACTAGATCCACTTAGCGCCACTGTGACCTATGCCGATCGACCGGTAGCAGTCACCCCCAAAGAATATGCCATGTTGGAGTTATTTCTGCGCAACAGCAAGCGCGTATTCAGCTGCAATGCCATCCTAGATCATCTATGGTCTTACGATGAGGCTCCTAGTGAAGAAGCGATCCGTACTCACATCAAAGGAATTCGCCAAAAGCTCAAAAGAGCGGGAGCCACCACCGATTGTGTAGAAACAGTTTACGGCATTGGTTATCGGCTTAAGCCCCTCAACGCTGCTTATAATTCTCCGCAAACTAGTCAATTACTAATTAATGCCTGGGAAAAATTCAAAGATCAAATTCATGAACAAGTGGCGGTATTAGAGCAGCTCGCCGTCAGATTCTTAAGAAAAGATCTGCCATTAGATTGGCAAGTGACCGGAAAAGAAATCGCTCACTCCCTCGGTGGTTCCCTCGGTACTTTTGGTTTTCCAGTTGGTTCTGAACTGGCTAAACAAATTGAGAAATTGCTAAACAACCCGCAGAAATTAAGCGATGAACAAGGACAAAACCTCTATTCTTTGGTGGCTGCTCTTCAACAAGAACTAAACCGACCGATCTCGATCGCTGATGTCCACAGTTTTGATGTAAACAACACCATCACGGTGCTCCTAGTATCAACAGACCATGATTTCAACTTGGCTATCCAATCCGCCGCCCTAGCTCGGGGCTGGAGCATCCAAATAGCCTCTTCGATCTCTATAGCTAGAGCACAACTACAAAAATGCACCATTCGCAGTATTTTAATTGGTTCTTCCATCACCGAGCAATCTGAGGAGATTTTGCGTTTAGTGGTAGAAGTTAGCAAACATGTACCGGTGATACCAGTAGTTTTAAATTCAACCACTACATATCCAGAAATGACCCAGATCGGGATTTGCATTAACTTACCCCCGGCTAGCATTGCCAATGTCATGACCACTCTCGATTTAGCAATCGCTGAAGTAGAACGCAGCCAAACCCATATACTGGTAGTAGATGATGACCCCAAGGTTTCAGCTATTTTACAGGCGATGCTGGCACCCTGGGGCCTAAAGGTCACCACTTTATCTGATCCCCAGCAATTTTGGACAGTGGTAAATGCAGTTCAACCTAATCTTTTGATTCTGGATGTAGAAATGCCTGATATTGATGGGTTGGAACTATGTCGCAGAGTCCGCAATCACCCAGATTGGTCAAAATTGCCCATTATTTTTCTGACTGCTCATAATGCTTCTAGTTTAATTCAGGAAGTATTTGCGATCGGCGCTGATGATTTTGTCACAAAGCCAGTAGTTGAACCAGAAATTATCTTACGCATCCTCAATTTACTAGAGCATAAAAGACTTCAGCGCGCTCTTGCTAATGACCAGACCAAGATCAACAGCTTGCCAGCCGCACTTTCTCCTAGTAACAGAATTCAATTTACTTTGGCTCTAACCCGAATACAAGACTTGTTGAATTCATTAGAGAATGACTTGACGACCATCCCTGATCAAGCAGCTCAGCCACTGGGACTAGCAGAAATACATCAACGCTTCCAAAACACCTATGCTCAGATCGAAGAATTGAAAAAATCAATACCGCCTAGTTCTCTGAATTAGCTAAAAGCCATAGAACAAGAAGCTTGAGAGCAGACTGATTAACAAATATCAGAATAATTGTCTAAAGCATGATAGGTTATCTTATGAATTCGGTGATAGACACAGTCTTTATCACCATACACTCCATGGAACAATGGCCTAGTCAGAGCGTCCTGATTTGCTGAAGAAAGGATTGATTAGACGCATCCCCGCATCAAAATATCCATAACTACTATCTAAAGTGAAATATGCAATCGGTCAAAATCCCTAAGCACACCCGTTACCAAAATGCCGCACTGGAATATTACCTCGGGCTGACTGATTCTATCTATCTTCACTATGGATACTGGGAAAACCCGCCTGCTTCTAATGATGATTTAACGGCGGCTAACTTGCGCATCGCCCAAGCCGCTTACATCAAACATTTAGCTTCTTTTATTCCAGCTGGAGTCCAGCACATTCTGGATGTGGGCTGTGGCATTGGGGGTAATTCAGTTTATTTATCAGCTCAAGGCTTCACCATCGAAGGTTTGGCTCCCGATCAGTTACAACAAGAAAAGTATTTATACAATACCAAAGGTGACTCTAAGTTCCATCTCAGTCGGTTTGAAGATTTTCAGTCTACTACTAAATACGACATGTTGCTATTTAGCGAAAGTACACAATACATTGATGCTAAAGATATTGCTCAGGGTGCAGCCAAACTCCTGGCTCCCCATGGTTATGTTTTGATGTGCGACATGATGTTATTAGATGCAAACTATACTTCGGGCATTTATTCTAACTGTCGCTTATTGCCAGAACTCCAAGCCGCCATGACGGATGCGGGCTTTCAGCTGGTTAAAGAAGAAGATATTTCTGATAAAGTACGACCGAGCCTAGATTTGTATGTTTTTATGTTTAAGAGTTTTGGGATGACTACAATTAAGTATCTGAGTGATTTGGTGATGATTGCCGTGCCACCAATCTATGCTCTGCTTAAACGCATTCTTACTCCAATCTTTGGTAAGGTAATTGAAGAAGGACTGACTTCCAATGATATTTTTGATAAGCATCTTTGCTATCAAACCCAGCTGTGGCAATTAAAAGAGTAAGGATTAGTCAAAGGGGTTCGGCGGTGCTTATCCCCCATTCGATTAGTTGATCACTGCTTTGCTAGGCGAGGGCGTAATCCTTCCAGGCGATAGCGTCGATAGTCAGCCAAGATTTGGCTATGGTCGAAGCACAGGTCAGCAGGAATTGCGTCCAGACTAAAAATATCTAGGCTTTTAGCATCATCTTGAGCCTGGGGGGTGCCAGCAGCAGTAGCAATAAACACCTGACTGAGAGTGTGTTGACGGGGATCGCGCTGGGGATCGGAGTAAGTATAGAACTGTTCTACCAATTGCACCGTTAGGCTAGTTTCTTCTAATGCCTCTCTGATCGCTGCTGTTTCTAGGGATTCACCATAGTCTACAAAACCACCTGGTAAAGCCCAGCCTAGGGGTTCATTACATCTTTCAATTAGGACGATCGGACGATCTGATCGATCGATCAATTCAATAATAATATCGACGGTTGGGATCGGGTTGCGGTAAGCCACGGCAAATATTGTTGCGATTGTGTTCCAATCTTCCCATATATTATTGGGTATTAGTCTCAGCTTCCCCGACTGAAGTTTCTCCCCGCACTACTCCTATGACTTTTCCTCGTTCCAGCGGCATTTTGCTCCATCCCACCTCCTTACCTGGTCCCTACGGCATTGGGGATTTAGGCGATAGTGCCTATGAGTTTATCGATTTTCTCCAACGTACCAAGCAAACCTATTGGCAGATCTTGCCCCTGGGTCCAACCGGCTATGGCAATTCGCCTTATCTTTGCTACTCGGCGATCGCTGGCAATCCGCTCCTGATTAGTTTCGATAGGTTGGTAGCTAGTGGCTGGGTGCAAACAGCAGATCTGAACAAGCTGCCAGATTTCCCCTCCTTGGAAGTTGATTTTGATCAAGTTATTGCGGCCAAAGTTGAAATATTAGACTTAGCTTGTGCTCATTTTCGTCATCATGGCGAAGTTGAAGATCACCAAGATTTCCATAAGTTTGTGCAGGATCAGGCGCATTGGCTACCCGAATATGCCCTGTTTATGGCAGTGCATGAGCATTATCAAGATGCTCCTTGGTATGAATGGCCGCAGTCGATCGCTTGGCGTAAACCAGAGGCGATTACTGAACACCAAGAACTATTGATCGATCGGATTTTTTACTATCAGTTCGTCCAGTTTGTTTTTCATCGCCAATGGCTGATGCTCAAAACCTATGCTCGCGATCGAGGCATTCAAATTATTGGGGATATTCCGATCTATGTGGCTCACGATAGTGCGGATGTGTGGGCAAACCAGGCCAGCTTTCAATTAGATCCCGAAACCGGTGCAGCAGCAATGATGGCCGGAGTGCCACCGGATTACTTTAGTGAGACTGGCCAGCTGTGGGGCAATCCCGTTTATAACTGGGAACATCTCGAAAAAACCAATTTTGCCTGGTGGATCAGTCGCTTCCGGGCTTTGCTGAACCTGGTCGATATTATTCGGATTGACCATTTTCGGGGGTTCGAGGCTTACTGGGCTGTACCCCAAGGCGACAAAACAGCTGAGAATGGTCAGTGGGTGACTGCTCCTGGTATCCAGTTTTTCCAAGAGCTAGAAAAACAGTTGGGACATTTGCCAATTTTAGCCGAAGATTTGGGGGTCATTACCCCTGAAGTGGAAGCCTTGCGAGATAAATTTAATTTCCCCGGCATGAAGGTGTTGCAGTTCGCCTTTGGCTCCGATAATGCCAATGGTTTTTTACCTTTCAATCATGACCGCAATTTTGTAGTTTATACCGGCACCCACGATAACGACACCACTATTGGTTGGTTCAATAGCACCGAGAGCTATGAACGAGATCGAGTGCTGCGCTATCTGGGCGGTATCTCTAGTGTGGGTATTAACTGGGACTTGATCCGGATCGCCTTTAGCTCCGTGGCTAATCAGGTAATTTTACCAATGCAAGACGTGTTGGGGCTAGGTAACGAGGCCCGGATGAATCTACCCAGCACCATCGCTGACAACTGGCAGTGGCGCTACCACAGCAGTGAAATCACTCCAGAAATTGAGCAACAATTGCTGAGTATTACCGAAGCTTTCGGGCGGGAAAATATTCACCAAGTTGATGAGCAAGAACCATTGAGTCAATAATAACTATGGATTCAGCTTTTCAGCGCTTCCCGGTGCGCCTCCAAGAAGCAATCGTCTCCCAGGTGGGTTGGTCTAGCTTACGTCCCGTCCAAGAACTGGCTAGCCAGGCTTTGTTAGATGGCCACAACGCGATCGTATTAGCTCCCACTGCTGGCGGTAAGACCGAAGCGGCCATGTTTCCGCTATTGGCGCAACTAGTGGCGGAGGAGCCGAACGGTGTTGGGGTGATTTATATTGCCCCGATTAAAGCACTGCTAAATAATCAGGCCGATCGACTGGGGCTGTATACCGAAATGGTCGGTTTAGAGCGATTTCTGTGGCATGGTGACATCACTGCCAGCAAAAAGAAAGCCTTTTTGGCCAATCCCAGCGCAGTGCTGATGACTACTCCGGAATCTTTAGAAGTGATGCTGCTCTCGCCCAAAGTGCCGCACGCTGAATTATTTCAGGATTTGCGGGCAGTGGTCATTGATGAAATTCATGCGATCGCTGGTACCGATCGCGGCGCTCATTTGCTCTCAGTCCTGGAGCGGCTCACCAAATTCACCCGGCATGACTTGCAACGAGTGGGTCTGAGTGCCACCGTTGGCAACCCCACCGCTATTTTAACTTGGCTGCAAGGTAGTTCCCAACGATCCGGCCAGGTGATTGAGCCGCCCAAGATACCCACCAAGCGTGATATTCGGGTCTATCTGCGGGAAACTTGGGGATCGATCGCCAGCGATGCCAGTGGCCTGGCGCGGGGCAAAAAGAGTTTATTTTTTTGTCAAAGTCGTTCTTTAGCCGAAGATATTGCCGAGCGGTTGCGCCAGTGTGGTACCGATGTGTTTGTCCATCACAGTTCTGTGTCGCTAGAGGAGCGCACCATGGCAGAAGAGCATTTTCAGCAGGGACGGGATACCTGTATTGTCTGTACCTCCACCCTCGAACTGGGCATTGATGTGGGGGATCTGGATGCCGTTTTGCAAGCCAATGCTCCCACCACCGTTTCTTCCTTTTTACAGCGCCTAGGGCGAACAGGACGGCGGGCTGGTTCGATGGCTAACACCACCTTTTTTACCGAAAATACTGAGACGCTATTGCAAGCGATCGCCATCGTCGAGTTAGCGAAGCAAGGCTGGGTGGAGTCGGTACAAGTATCTAATCGAACTTGGACAGTACTAGCCCATCAACTTTTTGCCTTAGCGCTCCAATGGGGGGGCATTAGCCGTGTGGACTGCTGGGAACAGCTATCGATCGTCCCCGATTTTGCGGGCATTAGCCGGTCTGAATTTGATTTTTTGCTTGAACACATGATTCAAAAAGATTTTCTATTCAGTGCTGATGGGTTGCTTTCTCTAGGGAACCAAGCTGAAAAGATTTTTGGCCACCGCAACTTTATAGAACTCTATGCGGTGTTTAGTAGCCCCCAACTTTACCAAGTGCAGACTAGTGCCGGATATACGATCGGCTCCCTGGAGCAGGCTTTTGTCGATAAGCTGGTACCAGAAATTAGCTCGTTTTTGCTGGGCGGTCGTCCCTGGATGGTCAGTCTAGTCAACCACGACAATCGCACTGTGGTGGTCAGTGGCAACCCGATGGGGAAGAAACCCAGCTGGGGCGGCTTTATTCCGCAACTGCTCAGCTTTGACCTGTGTCAAGCGATCGCTCAAATTCTTAAATCTGATGACCAGTTTTCCTATATCGATCGATTGGCACAGATATCGATCAATAATTACCGCGCTGATCTCGGCTACAAACTGCGTAGCCAGCAACAATGCCAATGCCTCGAATGGGAAGGCGAACAGGCTACCTGGTGGACATTTGGCGGTGGTCAAATTAACCACACCCTCAAGTATGGCATCCAAAGATCCCATGGCTGGAAAGTGAGGGTGGATAACTTTAAATTGCGCATTGAGGGAGATAGTTTAGGAGTTGGTACTCTCCTCAAAACTATAGAAGAAGTTTTGACGACCGAGTTTTGGCAAGAACCAGCCACCATTAGCTACCTAATGAACAATATGCCCGGTTATCGGTTCAGCAAATTTCAACAAGTTTTACCCGATCGCTTTGCGCTAGAAGTGGTGCAAAGTTATTTGTTGGATGTGCCGGGAGTGCAAAAAATCTTGATCAGCACCAAAGCACCCAGTTAGAAGTTCCCCGTCATCAGTTCATCCAGTTGCAAATTGTAAAGTCAGCCCCCAAATAGTTGGCCAATTTCAGCGAAGCATTTTAAAGTAGTAGTGCTGGTGGACTGTAATTTGCACAAAAACATGAGTCAACAAACCCCTTATGAACGGCTCGGCATCAATATTGATGCTTCTTTTGAGGAAATCCAAGCAGCCAAGCAACGCCTGCAACAGGAACATCACAGCGATCCGCAACTGCTCGAAAATATTGAAGCGGCCTATGACTCGATTTTGATGGATCGGCTCAAGATGCGCCAAGAGGGAAAAATAAGTGTGCCCGAAGGAATTCGGTTTCCCGAAAGATCTGTGCAAACAATGTCTTTGCCAAAACTGGCACCGCCCCAAATCAATATCTCTCCGGGCTGGCTAGGCGAACTGGTAGAAAAACCCCAGGGTAAGGACTTAGCAATTACGTCTGGAGTCAGTGCTTCTTTAGCCACTATTGTGGCCTTACCCGGTACTGCCGAATCTTCTCTGCCGACAGTTTTAGCAGTAGCGGCGGCTTTTACCCTCTTCTTTCTGAATTCCAAAATTAGTCGCTTAGGTCGAGCTTTCTTAATTACTGGCCTAGGGGTAGTGGTTAGTATTGTGCTGGCCATGCTGGCTATCAATATTGGTCATCTGCCGATCGGTAGCTTGCCGATTAGTGCTGAAAAAATCGCCACCCTCTTGACGTTGGTAGTGTTATGGGTAATTAGTAGCTTTATGAAATAGTGGTAAAAATATAATCGACAGCTGCTGCTAGATCAGGGACGATCGCTAGCGGTTGATGTTGAGCCAGGCTAGCTTGGTCGCGAATACCAGAAAGTACGCCGATGAAGGGGATGTCTTGGCTGCGGGCGGCGGCGATATCGGCTTCGGTATCGCCAATCATCCAGGTTTTGCTAGCTGGCTCGAGTTCAGCGGCGGCTCTGGCCATCAGCAGAGGTTTGTCAGCCACATCGGTGGTTTTAACGTAGTCGTTGCTGAGGCAATAACGACTGGGCAGGGGAAAGAATTGATGTAGATTTGCCTGATTCAAGGCAGTATCTAGTTCTTGGACGCGGCGCATGGTCATGACGACCAGATCGACGTGGGCGGTTTGGATTTTGGTTAAGGCTGCTGGGGCGGTATGAATTAATCGATCGAACTTCAAATATTCCAGCTGATGAACTTGTTGTTTGCGTCGCTGGCTGAAGGCTTGGGCTTGTTCGGGGTCGAGGCCAGACATGATTCCGATTTCGATTTCTGGGACTTGGGAGCGTTTGAGTGCCCAAAATTCGGGTTTGGTGAGGGTTTTGATTTGCTGGCCGGGGGTTTGGGTTTGTTGAAGGCAGAGGAGATAGACTTGGTAGTAGCGCTCAGAAACATCCATGATGGGGCCGTCGAAGTCGGTGATGATTCTGAGCATTGTGGCAATGGTGATTGTGGAAGGTCGCTGATTATTTTAGCAGGGCTTGATGACAGATTATTTCGTCTTGGCCAATGCTTGGAAGCATATTGAAATTATGTAAACCACCCGATAAGAAGAAGTGCAATAGACGTTTGGTGATTTTTGCGCCATGATTGGAGGGAGTTAAGCTACTATGGCGTAATTGTATGAGTCTTGTGGGTATTGGTACTGCGATCGGAACTGCTATGCCTTGGTTGGGCGAATGGGCTACAGTAGCTGTTGCCGGGGCGGTCTTAAACGGTATTCAACATCAATTTAATCCCACTGAGATCCAAAAAATACTGAAACTGGCTGAGGGAGCAGCCGAAGCAGCCCAGCCAGCAACGGGCGGATTGTTTTGTCAGTGCGATCGAGATGGGCCGAACAAGATCCAAAATTTCTTAGAGCAGTTTTTTCAGTCAACTGAGGTGCTAAAGGAATTACAGAAGCCTCTACAAAATGCTGGTAAGCCAGATCTAGATGTTTTGGTGGCGGCGTTTGAAAAACTAGCAAAAAAACATACAGCAGCGAAGGATTATATGTCTGATGCGCTGCCATTATGGATGAAGACGTTTGTTGAGAGCTATTTTGAGCAAATCAAGGGGATTTGTTTTCAGGTGGCGAAAAAGCAATATCTGAAGCAATTGGCGCGGCGGGTAGATGATGTGAAGTTTGTCGGGATTGCTGTACCGGGGGATGAGGTAGAAAAGCAGGAGGTTTTAGCGCAGATTTTTGTGATGCCAGATGTACGGGAAGAAAGAAGTCGGAACTTACCGCAGGTATCTGTGACCGTTAATGGCCAGTCCGCTTATCACATGAATCTTTCTGGTAAAGAAAGTCCCAAAACCAGGGAATTAAATCGATTAATCAAACAAAATGACTTGCTAAAAGAGCAGCAAGAATGGGAAATGCGCGATCAATCTGCCCCAAGAATCCCAGCTCAGAAAGTCATCAATCTGTCTCAGAAAAAAGCAGTAATATTGGGCGCACCTGGTTCAGGAAAAACAATGCTAGCAAGTTACTTTGCCTTAATGCTGTGCGAAACGGCACAAAGCGATCCGACTCAGATTGGTTTGGAAGCGGGAGCCGATTGGTTGCCTGTAGTGGTGCGGATTCGGGATTGGGTTTTGTCGCCAGGAATGGGCTTGTTGGATTACTTGCGATCGAATGCCGAAGCCAATTTATCTTGCAAAGAATTACCCACCGGATTTTTCGAGCATTGGTTAGATCGCGGACGGGCATTAATTTTGCTCGATGGTTTAGATGAGGTGGTGGATGAAGCGCAGCGGCGCAAGGTGGCGGAGCAGATCGAGACTTTTCTACATCAATACCAAGACAATCCAGCGGTAATTACGTCGCGCCCAGCGGGGTATCGGTGGGACTTCTTCAATCTCGATGAGTTTCCCCACTATACGCTGAAATCTTTTGATGACAAGCAGGTGGAGACATTCATCGACCATTGGTATGACAGTCGGCTTAAGGAAGATCCGGCGCAAGCAGAACGGCGGAAGGCGGATTTACAAAAGGCGTTTACCAGAAACGAGCGGATTCGGCTGCTGGCGAAAAATCCGTTGTTATTGACGATTATTACCTTGATTCATCGCTATCAGGCAGAGTTGCCCAGACAGCGGTGCAAGCTCTATGAGAAGGCGGTAGAAACGCTGCTGACGAGTTGGGATAGTGGCAAGGAAATCAAGCTGTACTCGAAGGTTTTGCTGTTTCTCAAGCCAGACGATCTGTTGTATATCTTGAAGAAATTAGCCTACTGGATTCATACCCAAGGCAGCACGGGCGAAACCGAAGGTGGCACGCTGATTGGTAAGGATGAGTTGATGGGGTGGTTGTGGAAAGAGATTAAAACACTGAGAAAATGCGAAGCGCATGAGGCAAAGGGCGAAGCCGAGAGGTTTATCGATTTTATTCAACGGCGGACGGGTTTGCTGAACGAACAGGGGCGAGATCGTTATGCATTCGTGCATAAGACGTTTCAGGAATATTTGACAGCAGAAGAGATATTCGATCGAGCTGACGTTGAAGACGATACTGCGATTATCTTAAAATATTTTCGGGAACGTTTACACGACCAACATTGGCGAGAGGTGTTGTTATTGCTGGTGTCGAAGCTGAAAGGAAAGAAGGCACAGAAGGCGATTCAGTCGGTTTTAGATGCTGGGAGTGAATACGAGCAGTGGCTACAGCGAGATTTGCTATTTGCAGGTTGGTGCTTGACGGAAGATCCACCAGAATTAAGCGTGGTGGCGGCGGATTGGGTGGGGGAAATACTCGATCGATTGGTCAAGTTAGAAGTGGGTGATGCAGAACGGATTGGTAGCAAAATTAAGGGTGAAGCAGCAAAAATTTTGCATTGTTTTTGTGAAACCAGTGTGGAGCAAGATGTGTGGAAGAAGTTACAAGCACAGGGAAATGTGATCGATCATTTTAGATTATTAGAATTTCAGGCTGCTTTGGGACAAGAAGCAGAAGTGATCAATACATTACTCTCATTGCTCCGAGATATAGATTCGGCTGGGCGTTTAATGGCCGCTGAGGTGTTGGGACAATTAGGCAATACTAGTTCAGAAATTATAAGTGGCTTGCTATCATTATTAGATGATTCGGATTTTTATGTACGTTCTAGCGCAGCAGAAGCATTGGGTCGTTTAGGGAGTGGAAATGCAGAAGTGTTTAATTGCTTACTTTTCTTGCTAAATGATCAAGAACTCTATATGCGTTTAGTTGCAGCAGAGGCATTAGGTCGCTTAGGGAATAGAAGTGCAGAAGTGGTTAATTGCTTACTTTTTTTGCTAAATGATCAAGAATGGGTTCTGAGAACTAAAGCAGCAGAGGCATTAGGTCGCTTAGGGAATAGAAGTGCAAATGTGGTAGGTAGTTTGCTATTTTTATTAGAGGATAAAGAATCAGATGTTCGCGGTAAAACAGCAGCAGCATTGATTCAGTTAGGGAATAGAAGTGCAAATGTGGTAGATAGCTTGCTATTGTTGTTATGCGATAAAAAATGGGTTGTGCGTGCTAGAGCCGCAGCAGCATTGGGTCTGTTAGAAAATAACCGTTCAGATGTAGTAAATGGTTTGCTAGTTTTATTGGGGGATAAAGAATCAGATGTGCGCTCTACTGTGTCAGCAGCATTAGTTCAGCTAGGGTATAGCAGCACAGAGGTTGTAAGGACTTTGCTATCCTTATTGAGTGATGAAAAACGGGTTGCGCGAGGTAGAGCAGTAGCAGCGTTGGCTCAGCTAGCTAAAATCTCAACCACAGTTTGTCCGGGAGTGTTGCAATTGCTAGAACAAAATCAGAATGATGATGTAATTGGTGGTGCGATCGATTGCTTATGGTCGATCGTGGTTGAATGAGTGATGGAGATTCGATCGAACCTATCAGCAGTTGGATTTGAGTCTATCGTCTGGTTAAAATAGGAATGTATCCAACATCCACTCGTTGGCGTAGCCTCTCAGAATGAGAATCGATATCCTAAAATATCAATATTCACAGGGAATAACATGATGACTGTCGAAGATATAGTAGAGTCGATCGATCGATTGTCGATCGAAGACCAAGAAAAGTTATTCGAGCTAGTTCGCAAGCGACAGATCGAGCACTAATGAGGCTAAAATTTTGGCTAGTCGTCGAGAGTTAAAAAGGTGCGTTACTATATTTCTTGACCAAAACCACCACCTCCCGGAGTTTCAATAACAAAAACATCCCCCGGTGCCATCTCCACCTGCGCCTTACTCCCCAATTCCTCCCAACGGCCATCAGCTCGATCGATCCAATTCCGTCCCACCGCTCCAGCCTCACCACCCTGCAATCCAAATGGTGGCACAATCCGGTGACCAGAAAGAATCGCCGCTGTCATCGCCTCCCGAAAACGAATCCGCCGCACTACCCCATTACCTCCCTGGTGCAAACCCCGTCCACCAGTCTGCTGCCGAATCGCAAAATTCTCAATCACCACCGGAAAACGCCATTCCAAGACCTCTGGGTCGGTCAACCGCGAATTGGTCATATGGGTTTGTACCGCATCAGTGCCGTCAAAGGTAGCCCCCGCCCCTGAGCCGCCACAAATCGTTTCGTAGTATTGATATTGCTGATTGCCAAAGGTGAAGTTATTCATGGTGCCCTGGGAAGCCGCTAGCGCCCCCAAAGCCCCATAGAGCGCATCAGTGATCACTTGTGAAGTCTCCACATTGCCCGCAACCACCGCCGCTGGATAGCAAGGATTCAGCATCGAACCTGCCGGAATCACAATTTCCAGGGGTCGCAAACAACCGGCATTGAGCGGAATATCATCTGCAACCAAACTGCGGAAAACATAGAGCACGGCTGCTTTACAGACCGATTTTGGCGCATTGAAATTATTGGGTTGCTGAGGAGAAGTGCCAGTGAAGTCGATTCTAGCGCGACGCTGGTGGTGATCGATCGACACTTTTACTGCTATTTGGTTGCCATCATCCATGGGATAAATGAAGCTACCATCTTGCAAAATATCAATCACCCGACACACAGCTTCAGCAGCATGATCCTGCACATGCTGCATGTAAGCTTGCACTACTTCCAAACCATAGTGACTCACCATCTGGAGTAGTTCTTGACTGCCCTTGGCGTTGGCGGCAACTTGCGCTTGCAGATCGGCCAGATTTTGTAGGGGATTGCGGGCAGGATATTCTCCACTAGCCAATAACTCAAATAATTCTTGTTCTCGCAATTGTCCTCGATCGATCAACTGAAAGTTATTAATCAGAATTCCTTCCTGGGTAATGCTAGTACTATGCGGCGGCATTGAGCCAGGCGTAAGGCCGCCAATATCGGCATGATGACCCCGAGAGGCAACGTAAAAAAGAGGCACAGCACCACTAAGATTTATCTGACTACTATGCTCGTTAGTTGCAAATACTGGTGTGATCACAGTGATATCTGGTAAGTGGGTGCCACCGTTGTAGGGATCGTTGAGCATATAAACATCCCCCGGCTTCAGGCGCTGACCATACTCATTAATGAGGGATCGAATGCTGTCGCTCATGGAGCCTAAATGCACCGGAATGTGCGGAGCATTGGCGATCAACTGGCCATTGTGGTCAAAAATGGCGCAGGAGAAGTCCAGCCGCTCTTTGATGTTGACGGAGTAACTAGTGTTTTGCAAAGTAAAGCCCATCTGTTCGGCGATTGCCATAAACAGATGATTGAAAATCTCTAGCAAAACTGGATCAGCCTGCTGAAAATCATGGTTGATAGTGATAGCTGATCGATCGATCCCCACCGACTTGTTCAGCATCAGATGATTTCGTTCGGTCAATTCTGCTTGCCAACCTAGTTCAATAACATTCGTGCCAGTAGATTCTACGATCAGCGCCGAACCAAGAATCACATCACCGGGTAGTAAAGTTGCCCGAGCAAAGATCGGCGTGGCGTGCCAATTATTATCCACATACATCTGAGTCATGGCGATAGGTTCTAGTATCGTAGTACGTCGATTGGTAATGGTTTGTTCCATCAGCACATCTGCTGGTGCCATCACTTCCACCGAAATAGCTTCCACAATTAGGGGCTGATTGGCAACGACAAAGCCATAGCGTTGACGATGAGCATTCTCGAATTGTCTGATCATCTCCGACAGCTTCCCAAAAGCGACCATCAAAGCAGAATCTGTTCCGGCATAACGCAGATACACCTGCTGTTGAACTTGGAGTTCATTAGGTAAATCGCCTTGCTTTTGTAGTTCTTTTTCACCTTTAGATTGTAGCTTCTGCAATTGCTGTTGTACTTTGATAACTAGAGCAGCTGTCAAAGTTTCTTCGACAGCCAGTTCCAGCATCACGGTTTGATTAGCCAAGCCCATACCGTAAGCAGAGAGAACTCCGGCATAGGGGTGCAGAAAAACTTGAGACATACCTAAAGTTTCGGCAATGGCACAAGCATGTTGCCCGCCCGCACCACCAAAGGCGCACAGCGTATATTCAGTAATGTTGTAACCGCGCTGAATAGAAATTTTTTTGATGGCACTGGCCATTCTTTCGATGGCGATCGATCGAAAACCTTGGGCAACTTGCTCCGCCGATCGAGGACTACCAATCGCTAATTGAATGCGATCAGCTAACTCATCAAACTTTTGCCGGACAACTATCACATCCAGCGGCAACTGGCCGTTAGCCCCAAACACCTGCGGGAAGAATTCTGGTTGAACTCGACCCAACAACACATTACAATCGGTCACGGTCAACGGACCATCCTGGCGATAACAGGCTGGTCCAGGATTTGCTCCCGCCGATGCGGGTCCTACTCGCAAGCGCGATCCATCAAAGCTCAAAATTGAACCACCGCCTGCTGCCACCGTGTGAATCGACATCATCGGTGCCCGCAAGCGAACCCCAGCAATTTCGGTCTCAAAGGCAAGTTCGTACTCACCAGCGTAGTGGGCGACATCAGTAGAGGTACCACCCATATCAAAGCTAATGATTTTGTCTAATCCAGCTAATTTGCTGGTCTGGACTGCGCCAACCATGCCGCCAGCCGGTCCCGATAGAATGCTGTCTTTGCCTTGAAAAGATTGGACATCCGTTAATCCGCCGTTAGATTGCATGAACATCAGTCGGCAAGGATTGGCCTCGGTACCGGTGGGCTGAGCTAATTCAGCACCAATTTGCTCTACATACCTTCTTAAAATCGGTGACAGGTAAGCATCGACCACTGTGGTATCACCCCGACTGACCAGTTTCATCAAGGGGCTGACCTGGTGTGAAACAGAGATTTGCCTAAAACCCATCTCCCGGCAGATAGTAGCTATCTGCTGTTCATGATCAGGATAACGATAACCATGGATAAAAGCAATCGCACAGGCTCGAATACCATCAGCATAGGCTGCTTCTAAACCACTACGAACGGTTGCTAATGATTCTAAATTGAGCGGAATCAATTCTTCGCCAGCTGCGCTGTAACGTTCCTCGACTTCGATTACCCGCTCGTACAACATTTCTGGTAACACAATGTGACGACTAAAAATATGCGGGCGATGCTGATAACCAATCCGCAAAGCATCTCGAAATCCCTTGGTGATTAGTAAGACCACCCGATCGCCCTGGCGCTCTAGTAGAGCATTCGTAGCCACTGTCGTCCCCATTTTGATGGCAGCGATTCGCTCCGTAGGAATAGAATCCGTGGCCGACAGCCCTAAAATTTCTCGAATTCCTTGCAGAGCGGCATCTTGATAGCAATTAGGATTTTCGGATAGTAGTTTGTGGACAGCCAGTTTCCCATCGGGCTGACGAGCTACGATGTCGGTAAAGGTACCACCTCGATCGATCCAAAATTGCCATTGATTATTTACATTCGACATACACGGAGTTTATCTCAGATCTTGCACCATTATCGATAAGCTCAGTCGGGTAAACGTTTGAGGATAATCTCAAAGCCAAATTGTGTAGT
>JAYUSR010000033.1:0-7497 GCA_043755575.1 Synechococcales cyanobacterium | reverse complement strand
GTTTACCTAACCATGGCTAACTTATTGGTTCTAACTGCTGGTAGTATAATTCCGGGTCTGGGGCAGGCTATTCAGGGTCAGATGTTACAGTGGTTGCGCTGTGCCGAATTTTCATGCGATCGAGCAGCCTTATTAGTGGTGCAAGATACCAAGATAGTAGCCTCCTTATTGATGAAACTTTGCGGTGGTTCGCCCACATTGGCACCCCTGCTCAACGTCGAGGCTTTCTTAGAGCAAGCTCGGGCTTATGAATCGTTCAGCAGTAGCTCGGAGTTAAGCAAAGCATTACGCACCGCCCAAACAGAGCCATTAAGTCATCCGGTGCCAGTGCTACGCGCCAAAGAAATTGAACGGTGGTCACAGAGCAATGAATATTTTTCCTTGCTAAAAAGCCCAGCGCTAGGTTACAATTGCGAGACTGTGAATAAGGGCGACTGGCGGAATTGGTAGACGCAGTTGACTCAAAATCATCCGCGAAAGCGTGCCGGTTCGAGTCCGGCGTTGCCCATTTACAGAAACAAAATAACCTACCCAACGGGTAAGTTATTTTTTTTGATATCGATACGTTAACAAAAGTAGCTATCTACAGGACAAGCCCAGGTTTTTGTGGCATCATAAATCTTTGCTTTATGTAACTCTTCCCCATTAATTCTTATGCAGTTAAGACTAGGTGATACCGCCCCGAATTTCACCCAAGCTTCTACCCATGGTGACATTGATTTCTACCAATGGGCTGGTGATAGCTGGGTTGTCCTATTTTCTCACCCCGCCGACTTTACACCGGTTTGCACCACCGAACTAGGTGAAGTAGCCAAACTCAAGCCAGAATTCGATAAACGTAATGTCAAGCCCATCGCTCTCAGTGTTGATGATGTAGCCTCCCATAATGGTTGGGTTGGCGACATCGAAGAAACTCAAGGCACTGCTTTGAACTATCCGATTCTGGCCGATCCAGATAAGAAGGTTTCGGATCTTTACGACATGATCCACCCCAACGCCAATGCCAAGGTGACAGTTCGATCGGTATTTGTAATTGACAACAACAAAAAACTGCGCTTAACCATCACTTATCCACCTAGCACTGGCCGTAATTTCGATGAGATTTTGCGGGTGATTGATTCACTGCAACTAACCGACAATTACAGCGTGGCGACTCCAGCCAACTGGGTAGATGGTGATGACTGTGTGGTAGTACCGACTATTTCCACTGCCGATGCTCAAGTAAAATTCCCTAAAGGAGTCAAAGAAATCAAGCCTTATTTGCGGATGACTCCGCAGCCAAATAAGTAGATTTATTACTCAGCATCTAGATCCCCGCAGTTGCGGGGATTTTTTATGTCGATCGACACCAGCTTTTCGTTAGAATAGCTAATGGCTCCCGTGTCCGGTTCTATTTTAAATGAGTGATTCTTCCGCTGCGCTAACTTTTTCAGCGTTTCAACAAAAATTTGCTGCTGCCACCGAAAAAAATCGATTGCAGTTGTTAACAGAGATTGATAATACCGACCCTGCTGCTGTAGAGTTTTTACAAATGGTGGTATCCGAACCAGTTACGAACTGGCCAACGCTGTTGCAAGGCAAAGCTTATCAACGGCTGTACGACTCACCCTTGCCCACAGCCACCGATTTTTTACAATCCACCTTTCCAGCTGGCATTGTGCCCCTGAAATCTGCTGCTGGGGTGGAATATCAAGATCTGCAACAGTTGTTGATCGATCGACAGTGGCAAGCTGCCGACAAGCTCACCAACCTCAAACTCTGCGAATTAGCTGGTCCCATCGCTCTTCAGCGCCAGTGGCTTTACTTTACCGATATCAAAACACTGCCCACACTGGATTTACAAACACTCGATCGACTGTGGTGGACATACTCGGAAGGGATGTTTGGTTTTACAGTCCAACGCGACATCTGGCTGAGTGTCAGCAAGAACTGGGACAAGCTCTGGCCGAAAATCGGCTGGAAAAATGGCATCTACTGGACACGTTATCCAGGCAGCTTCACCTGGGATATGAGTGCCCCACGCGGTCATCTGCCCCTTTCCAATCAGCTGCGGGGAGTTCGATCAATGGCTGCTTTAATGGCTCATCCAGCTTGGCAATAATTAAATCCAGCAGTCAATTACCATATCTATAATAAGTCACGATCTGACCTCCAGCCTTAGAGTCTGTTACTTCTAGAAGAGTCGGGGGCATCTTAATCATTAGGTACCATGTCTAAAAAACAAGCCCTTCTTTCCAATTCATGTCACAGCAGGTGGCAGGCACATGCTGAATTCAGATATTCCTCAACTGAATACTAAAAATAGCCACCGAGTAAGCTCCCCCAAACATCAACAAACCGTGACGGACAAAAGCTTAAAGAAAAACAGTTTAACTAAAACCTATCAACAAGCAGTAATCAAAGCTAGCCAGATATTAGAAATACCGCTGGCAATCTTGTCGGTATTCGGCGAAACTGAAACGATCCAGGCAACGGTAGGGTTGGAAGTATTGCCCCTCAACACTCTAGATATATCACCGCAAATGCTGGGCATCCAAAAATGTAGCCAGTATTTAGAATACAGCCAGCAAGGATTAGCGATCGCTGATGTACAAATGTTTGACCAGTATTTCGACCAAGCTGTGATGATCAAGTCTTATCTGGGCGTACCACTACTCACTAGAGCTGGTGACTGCTTGGGCACATTGGCCGTCATGGATACCCAAGCGCGATCCTTTACAGCTCAGCAGCAAGACATGCTAGATACGATCGGCTGCTGGCTAGTTTGCGAGCTAGAGCGAGAAATTTTACTCAAGGCTCAAATTGCTAATTTCTTTGACTTGCATGGCGATAAGCCCGATACAGGATTAGATCAATCCCTAGAAACAGCCACCAAGTTTAATTTACTGACCCATTTGTCCCAATCTCTGCGCACCCCCCTCACAGCGATTGTCGGCATGACTAGCGTCTTGCAAAGAGAGCTATATGGGCCACTGAATGAAAAACAACAAAGCTACACCAACATCATTAACCATAGCGGTCAACAGTTAGTGGCGTTGGTCAACGAGATTACCAATTTAGGTGAGCTAGACCAACTAGACAGTAAGCCAGTTTTAAAAGCAGTAGATATTGAAATGCTCTGCCAACAATCCATTCGGGACTTGGAAACTATTCTCAAACAGCGTCGCCAGCATGTCGAGCTGCTTATGGCCAGTACGCAACGTATTTGTTTGGTCGATCGAGATAAGGTCCGCCAAATTATTTATTATGTGATGCTCAGTACCCTGCAAAAAATTGATCCCGGTCATCAGATTCATCTCCAAGTACTCACTAGCCAAAATCAACTGATCATTGAAATCAAGCCTATCCCTGTTCATAACTTACGGGTATTACCCGGTGGCAATACACCAATGATTGATATCACTCATGCCCAATTGGGATTAGTGCTCAGCCATGTCCTCACCGAAGGACATCACGGTTCCTTAGAAACAATAAGCGACAACGGCTACCGGTTGAGTTTGCCCCTAATTGCCGGAGGCTTGGAAGAGCACTAAGCCAGTATTTGATATGATGTGGGTCAACTATGCGTAGCTGACTTTATGAATTCCCTCTGGCAAAAACTTACCCTCATGGACGTGTCTCTGCCACAATGGCAACGGCATAGCTATTTAACTCGTTGGATTGGGGCTGTCCAAGAGTGGCGGGTCAGCAGTTGGGTTTTGCAAAGGGGCGAATCGATCGGAGCCTTAATTACTGTCGCCATTTTAGGGATGAGTCCCTTTGTCACTACCAATTTTTTAGCCTTTTTCCTGACCCTTAGCGCTATCTTTTGGATCTTACTAACCATCGCTGATGATGGGCCGCAAGGCTTTACCCCAATTCATCTCACCGTAATTGTCTATTTGGCAATCGCCGTTTTAGCTTCAGCTTTTGCCCCCGAAAAATCCTTGGGATTGAAAGGACTCAAAATGCTAGCCTTCAATGAGGGAATCGCCAAGCTGTCGCTATATTTACTCTTTTTCGCCATGTCTGCTCGACTCTTGCGATCGGCCAGACTGCGCTCCTGGATTCTGGGAATTTACTTACATATCGCTTTGTTTGTGAGTATGTTCGGTGTCCAGCAGTCCATTTATGGCGCTAGAGCACTGGCCACTTGGGTCGATCCAGAATCGCCCCTAGCAAAAACCACTCGTGCCTATAGCTATTTAGGCAATCCCAACGTACTAGCTGGTTATTTGCTCCCAGCGATCGCCCTCAGCCTTGCCGCCGTTTTCATCTGGTCAGGAATATTACCCAAGGCTCTGGCAGTGTTTATGGTGTTGGTCAATAGCTGGTGCATGTATGCTACCCAAAGCCGGGGCGGTTGGGTAGCTTTTTTTGCTGTGCTGATAGTGGCTGGAGTGGGGATCTATTATTGGTACCGACCCAGATTGTCACCTTTTTGGCGCATCTGGATGCTACCGATTGCCGTTGGTACAGCAATGCTCTTGGGTACTATCGCGGTATTAGTATCCCCAATTGTACGTGAGCGTTTATTCAGCATCTTCACCGATCGAGGCGACAGTAGCAATAACTTCCGCATCAACGTCTGGGCAGCTACTGATGAAATGATCAAGGATCAACCAATTTTAGGTATTGGCTATGGCGATCGCGTATTCAAAAAAGTTTATCCTAAGTACCAAATCAACCCAAAATACAGTGCCCTCAGCAGCTATTCTATTTACCGAGAAACCATTGTGGAAACGGGGTTCTTAGGTCTGGCTTCATTACTGTGGATGATGCTAGTAGCCGGAGTACAAGCAATAACGCCACTTCCCCGGTTAAGGGAGAGCGGCGATATTCACTATTTTTGGTTGGTAGGTGGTTTAGGCGGAGCGGTCGGCTTGGCCGTACAAGGTTTTTCGGACACTGTTTGGTATCGACCAGTGATTAACATTTTGTGGTGGTTGATGATCGCCATCATTGCTAGTTTCTACTATCCAGCTCTCACACCACGGATCACCAAAGAGTCGTCTTAGCCACCAGCCCCAAGACTCGGACTAACGACCAAAGATACCAAGTACCCTGTGACTTTGTTGCGGAGAATGCTCAGGGGGTTGAGATTCATTAACTTCAAATATCCCCAAAACTTTTTTCTTCACGGGCTGATGAGAGCGCGGGATACCAGCTCGACCCACTGATGGCCGATAAGTGTCATTATTTCGGCCAAAGATGCCACCGGACACTCGACCCTCGCTCGGATGGTCATGGCCACCCCGACCCCACCCATAACCAGAGGAATGGGAAGAAGCTGAAGAGCCACCTCTGCCCCACCCATAACCAGAAGAATGAGGAGAAGCTGGCGAGCCGCCTCTGCCCCACCCATACTTGGGAGCATGCGAAGAAGTTGCTGCACCACCTCTTCCGAATGGTGCAGTGGAACGAACAGGGGCTGTCTTTCTCCGGCCAGCTCTTCCGGCGGATGGCCGATCATCAGAAATAGACTCTTCGTGAGGCTCAGGACGAGCCAAGCCAGCTCGTCCGGCTAATAACGACGGCTGTCTAAGAACATTAGAACGCTCAGCAGATAGTTGCTCAGAGTTCGATCGCGCTGCTGCGGGGTGACAGGCTGCGGTAATCGCTAGCGCGGAAGTCACGAGACAAATTGATGTAAGGCAGCTGATGGATTTCATGATAAAGAATCTGGTGAAGGTTCATATACTTAAAACAAGACCCTGAACGGCTCCTTCTAGTTCCAACGATGTAACATCAATGTTGCGAACATCAAGGGGCAAGTGATTTGCCGCTATAGTAGTTTTAGTACTGCCTTTCGATCGCACTATGCTCACCACTAATATTATCCAACCCACCCAGCTATCACGTATTTTGGGGAATATCCAAGTCCCAGCTGACTGGATGGGGATCAGATTAGTGCAAGAAACCACCATGACCCGCTCCGTGCGCGATGGTCAGCCCCAGCGCAATCACAGCGCCATCAACTGGGGGGCAATGGTAGAAGTATTGGTGAATGGTCAAATGGGCTATGGTGCTACCAATTTATTAACCCCAGCAGGTTTACAAATGGCAGCCACTGCGGCTGTTCAGCAAGCACAGGCTACATGTGCCGATCGGTTACATAATTGGTCGGTGGGTCAACGCCCTCCCATAAAAGGTGAATATATTTCGCCGATCGCCCAGCCCCTGGACAAGTTATCGGTGGGAGAAATCAATGACCTGCTGATCAAGATTTGCCAAACATTGCACATTGATGATCGGATCATCCAGACCCAGGCATTAGTAACCACCAAAGATATTAAAACCTGGTACGTCAGTAGTAATGGCAGCGACATTCATCAACAGATCCGGCTGATCGTGAGTGATTATGGGGCGACGGCTCAAGACAACGGCATAGTGCAAAACCGCAGTGATGGGGGCTTGGATAGCCACTGTCATCAAGGCAGTTGGGAATATTTCAATACCCCAGATTTGTGGAAAAGAGTGCAACGCATTGGTGAACAGGCTTTGGAGCTATTGACCGCACCGGAATGCCCCAATACTCGAACCACCTTGGTATTAGACCCCGGTCAAATGTTGCTGCAAATTCATGAAAGCATTGGTCATCCGTTGGAGATCGATCGAATCCTAGGGGATGAACGCAATTATGCTGGGGGCAGCTTTGTAAAATCCACCGATTTTGGTCAGCTGCAATACGGTTCACCCCTCATGAACGTAACCTTCGACCCGACGGTGAGGGATGAATTTGCCAGCTATGGCTTTGATGACAGCGGCGCACCCGCCCGCAAAGAATACTTAATTAAAGACGGCCAGCTGCTGCGCGGCCTAGGCAGCGTCGATAGTCAATCCCGGTCTAAGTTGCCAGGGGTGGCCTGTAGCCGCGCCAGTGACTGGAACCGCCCACCGATCGATCGAATGGCCAATATCAACCTCGAACCAGGGAATTCTAGTTTTGCCGAAATCATTAGTGGCATTGAGTCGGGGGTATACATGGAATCGAATAGATCGTGGTCGATCGATGACCAGCGCCACAAATTTCAGTTTGGCTGCGAATATGCCAAATTAATTAAAGATGGCCAACTGACCACTACCCTGCGCAACCCCAATTATCGGGATATCACACCCAATTTTTGGGGAAATCTAGTAGCCGTGGGTGATGATAGTACCTGGCAGACCTATGGTTCGCCCTACTGTGGCAAAGGCGAACCAAATCAAATGATTTGGGTGGGTCACGGTTCACCAGTGGCCGCTTTTGCTAATGTCGAAATATTCGGCGGCGGTTAAGAAATCAACAATATTCAGCAGTAAGAACATTTCATCATGACTTTTAGTTCGGCAATAGCCACTGGCTTTGAGCAAGTAGTCCAAGATTTACGGCAAAACTTGGCTGACCAAGAGCATTTCGTTCTGAGTTTACAGGGCGAAGACAGCCTTTTCACTCGTTTTAATCGCGCACAAGTCCGGCAGTCCGGCACTGTGCGTGATGCCCGCTACCAACTAACTCTCTTTAAAGAACAAAAAAAC
>JAYUSR010000032.1:0-2584 GCA_043755575.1 Synechococcales cyanobacterium | reverse complement strand
CATCAAAATCCCCAGCGGCGATGAAATAATCACTGGTGGTAATGGTGCTGTCCTTAGAAAGGTAGATCGATCCCCGGAATCCCTTTTGTGTAGACTGGTTAGAGAGGTTCCGTAATTGCCAGCTCATGTTGACGCTGCTGCCGGGAGTCGCTTGGGTTTGAGAAATATCAACGTTGGTGACGACAATATCTGGCTTGGCATCAAACTCGTAGGCATCCATCCCAAAGTCAAAATCGAAACCGCCTGTATTGAAGTCGGCAAATTCAGTACCTAAGTATTTGATTCCGGCAGCTTTGTTTTGAAGGGCACTGTTGGGAATGTAGGCAGTAGGATCGCTGCGATCGATATCGTTGTAAGAACTTACAAAGACCTTGCCCCGATCTGCTCCGACTGAGCTTCGAGTGCCGTAGATACTCGAAGATGTGATTATGTATCTACCATTTGCACCAGTCTCATTGATGGTTGTATTGGGATCGAACCAACTGTTGATAATGTAAGCTCCCTCATCAGCATAGACCCAGCCATTATAATAATCGGCTTTTGAGTCTACTCCGTTGTAAAAATAGGTAAAGTTATATTTGATGACATTGGGTTCCACAGGTGGAACTGTCACAGTTAAACTATCCCAATCAATTCCTTGACCTCTATTTGCATTATTGAATTCATAGGATTCGGCGATCGCATTACCTGAATCTGCAATGAAGCCAACGTAATACGTGCCGCTACCGCTCCACCAAGTATCAGTTGCCTTAGGTAGAAAGAAGCTGCCGGAATAAAGCTGGGAAACACCATTGGCGGCGAGGGTACCAAAATCTCCAGCGGCGATGAAATAATCACTGGTGGTGATGGTGCTGTCCTTGGAAAGATAGATCGAACCCTGGAATCCCTTTTGGGTGGACTGGTTAGAAAGGTTGCGTAATTGCCAGCTAATGTTGACGCTGCTGCCGGGGGTGGATTGAGTTTGGGTAATATCGACATTGGTGACGACAATATCTGGCTTGGCATCAAATTCGATCGAGTCTTCCCCAAAGTCAAAGTCCATCCCGCCTGCACCAAATTCGCCAAATTCACTACCGATATAATTACTCCCAGCTGCTTTATTTTGAAGGGTGCTATTAGGAGTATAGGCAGTAGGGTCACTGCGATCGATATCAGTGTAAGAACTCACGAAGACCTTACCGCGATCGCCTCCTACTGCTGTCCGCGTCCCGTAGAGACTTGATGATGTAATCATGTATCTACCGTTTACACCAGTCTCGTTAACTACTGTCTTTGGATCGACCCAATTGTTGACAGTGTAGGTTCCCTCATCAGCATAGACCCAGCCATTGTAGTAATCGGCTTTTGAATCTGCTCCATTGTAGAAATAGGTGAAATTATATTTGATGACGTTGGGATTAGGAAGGCGGGCGGTGAGGTTGAGGAAGTAGTTGGCTTTGTTAGAGGCGGCTGGGTTGGCTTGAAGATAGTAGGTGCCTGCCTGTAGTGTCTGACTGCTGCTGCCACCTTGCTGAATTGTGGATCCGTTAGTGGTGACCAATCGAACTAATTCAACCGAGTTATCTAAACCCATGTCAATGGTAGCTGTAGTCGTTAGTGTAAAGCGGTAATAGTCCGCTGGATCACTATTGCTAACCGAGCCGCCGACTCTAACACTTCCACCAGATGTTAATCCAGTGATGTCGCCTAAATTAAGCGCTAGATTTTGATTATTGCCCGGCAGATCAGCATCGATCGGGGCTTCAAACCGTCTCCCCACACCCATGATCTGCCAGCTTGGATCGGCAACTGCTGTTAAAGTCGTGCTTGAAACGATCGCACCCCCGTTCAAGTTCCAGGTTACATTAAGGCCGCTGGTGTGGTGCCACATCAGATCGACCTTGCCGTCATCATTAAAATCCCCAGCGCCTTCTATTGTCCAACTTCGATCGTTGATAGAGAGAAAACCCATGGTTCCGATGAATTGGCTACCATTCATCAGCCAGGCCGTGTTTTCCCCTGTAGCATAGTTGCGCCATAACAAATCTGTCTTGCCGTCGTAGTTGAAGTCTCCAGCGGCTTCCATGCGCCAATTGCGATCGCCCACAGCGAACAGATCTGCACTGCCAATCACTGCACTGCCGTCCATGTACCAGACCATATTGCGCCCATCGGCATTTTGCCAAAGGATGTCGCCTTTGCCGTCATTGTTGAGATCTGCAGCTAGGTTGACGCTCCAGTCGCTGTAGAGTTGGTACAGGGAATAACTTCTGCTAATGTTGCTGCCATTCATTTCCCAGATGGCAGTTGTGCCTGTGGCGGCCTGTCTCCAAAGGTAGTCTGTTTGACCATCACCGTTAAAATCACTGACGCCAACCATTTTCCAACTCGGGTCAGCGATCGGCATGTATGTTTCGACGCCGGCGATCGCCCCACCATTGAGCTGCCAGGCCGCATTGACGCCACTGACCACATTACGCCAAACTAGGTTGGCCTTGGGGGTGCTTTGGGTTTCAAATAATAGGCGATAGTCGCTGATGCTGGAATTGTTGGCGCTGATTTGGAGGTAGTAGGTGCCAGCGGCGAGGTCGGTAGAGAGGGTTTC
>JAYUSR010000031.1:0-25477 GCA_043755575.1 Synechococcales cyanobacterium | reverse complement strand
TATGGCGCTGGAGCCAGTACCTTTTTAAATTCCAAATCACCCGCCTGATGATGATCGATTTGCTCTCGATCGAAACCTCGCAAGAGGTCGCGGGGAGCCGTCCAAAAGCTTTCAGCCTGGTGTATTGCAGAGTGTGTTAGATTTCTCGGCGAAGCGTTCAGCTTAAGTTCTGAACTTCTATCTTCACGATCTCTACTCGGCACAACATCAGCCTACTTGAGAATTAAAAGTGAATTGGTCCACTTAATTGTCTGGGCTTTGGGTGATTCTTGTTCTCTTAACTTGTAGGGATTTTGGTAAAACGGTTCACCCTCAAATAAATCGAAAAAATTATGACAAAAATAATAGGGCTGGACGTGTGCCGGTCTAGCGTTGCCGTGTGTCTACTTGAAGGCGTACCAGATAGACCAGGGGATTGGTTTAAGAAGAATCGAAAAACAATCCCATATTTATCTGCAAACAGTGAAGGGTTAGAAACTTTACTGTCTGAATATTCCGCCGATATAGCTATCCTGGAACCAACAGGCATACACTATTCTACAATTTGGGCTAAGAAACTTAAATCAGCTGGAACGCTGATTTTATGGGTTGGCCATGCACAACTAAAGTACTATCGATCAACCTTGCGACTTCCCAATAAAAATGATCAGGCCGATGCTTTAGCACTAGCCGCTTATGGTCATCAGTTCTTAGGCCAGCCAGAATATTTTCTTTCACTAGATTTAGACACCCCAGGCGCAATAATTAGAGAAATGAGCTTGCAGCTTCGGCATCTTCGTCGAGTGCAAAACCCTATTATCAATAGGCTGAGGCAAAATCTAGCGCATGAGTGGCCAGAAATTGCTAATAGCAAAAGCATGGAAACAGATGATGATGCCGCTCCACTGTGGCGTTACATTGCGGGACATAAGGAGAAATTGGCAAAAATCAGCATTACCAAGTATGACAAGAAGTTAGCCGCCTCTATCGGTCTTGGGCTATCTCAGTTTACAAAGGAACATGCAGCAAGATTAATTGAATTACAGTACCAAGGTATTCGGATTGAGAAAGTTATGAGTGCCTTAGTTTCCAGCCCTCAATTCAAGATATATAACGAGGTATTCGATCGCTTTAAATTTGGTCGGCGGGTAAGGGCAATGATCTTGTCTCACATCTACCCTATGGAATCATTTCTGCTAGCTGATCACAAAGAACATATTGAGTATGTTGAAAATAGGAACGGTAATCGATCAAAGCGGTACCGATCACTCTCATCTTTCAAGCTAGCGCTGGGTTATGGCTTAGTGGAAGATTCATCAGGAAAATCTGAAGGATGGATTCCAGGTGGTTCTAAGCTCTGTCGGATATCACTTTTTCAATGGGTTTACACCATGATTGAACCCAAGGGCGGAGTAAATAAGATAGGTAGAGTAATGCCATCTAGAAGGCCAGAAAACCATATAGGGCTAAAACTGGGGAATCAGATGGACAAGTCAAAAGAAGCTGGTTTACCAGTGTTCCTGATACGTGCGAGGGTTTCGGCTAAAGCTGCTGAAATGCTCTTCTATGAATTGCTGGCTGAATTGAGAAAGTCTTAAATAGTAGACAAAAAGCAGGGTTATCAGCCCTGCTTTTTAATATCTTCTGACTGGATCATTAACTTAAAGTGAAGATAGCTAGTATAGTTAGTAGCATATCTGGAGTGGGAGTTGATGAGTGAGAGCGGCAAGTAAGCGGTTACTAATTGCATCAACAGAGTCTTGCAGTGGCAAGTCAGCTGTTTTGCTGGGTCTGGCAGACAAGTTGCAAAAGCAGGGCGTAGAGATTGTCTACAGCAAGCCCTTGGGCAGCTACCATAGCGATGAATTACCCGAAGATGCTGATGTACAACTAGTTAGAGATTATTTGGCTCTGTCTGACCACCAACTCTTTCCACCGCTGGTCAATTTAAGTGCAGCGAATGGACAACGGCGGCTCCTGGGCGAAGATCAAACAGACTATCAGCAGCTCTTGCGCGCTCAATTACAGCACCCAGAACAGCTAATGTGCATTGAAGGCGGTAGCAATCTGTGGGAAGGTAAAAGCTTTCAGTTATCGACCGGGGAAATTGCGGCGGCTACTAATGCGGCAGTGTTATTGGTGGTGCGTTATCACTCTTGGCAATCGATCGAACAAGTGCTGATGGCACAAGCAGATTTAGGCGATCAGCTCCTAGGCATTGTGCTGAATGATGTGCCCCTCAGTGAAATGGAATCGGTGCAGAGCGTAGTTTTACCAGCTTTGGTGAACTTGAATATTCAGGTATTAGGAGTACTGCCCCGCGATCAAATTTTGCATGGGGTTAGCGTCGGCGAACTGGTGAAGAAGCTCCATGCCGAAATTCTCTGCCGCCCGGATCGCTTAGATTTGTTAGTCCAAAGCCTATCGATCGGAGCAATGAACTGCAACTCCGCTTTTGAGTATTTTCGAGCAACAGCCCATAAAGCAGTGGTTACTGGTGGCGATCGAGAAGATATCCAAATTGCGGCCTTAGAAACTTCTACTAACTGTCTGATTTTGACAGGTCATCTCAAGCCCCGACCCTGGGTGGTTAGCCGGGCTGAAATCCTCGAAATTCCCATCCTATCAGTAGATCTAGATACTCTCACCACCGTCGAAATTATTGAACGGTGCTTTAAGCAAGTGCGTATTCAAGAGCCAGTTAAAGTAGAAACTATTCGCCAGTTGGTGGCCAAGCATTTTAATTTTGAGCTGTTTAATCAATGGTTGAATAAACCTTGAGCCATAGCGAGTATTAATCACAGGAATTCAAATACAGCTAGAACGTCAGATTCTTAGCGCTATGAAGCAAAAAAAAAGCCGGGCAGTACCCAGCTCTTTCGAGACATTCTAATGATTAAAGGCCAAAGTTACATCAAACCAAGAAAGTGCAGTACACCTTGGCCGGTAACTAGTTCGGTTGCTAGAGCGGCTACAAAGCCGATCATCGCCATCCGGCCATTGAGGTTTTCTGCTGATGTAGTGAAACCGAATTTAGCGTCGTTTTGGTTTTGCATAGTCCAGACTCCGGTAGATTAAGTTAATTGTAACCTTATATTAAATAAGGTGGCTATCTTTCACTAAAAATGCAGCATCAATAGCTGCCCTTTCGATCCAGTTTAGACCAAGCCTAAAAAGTGCAGAACTCCTTGACCAGTAGCTAGTTCAGTTGCTAGAGCGGCAACAAAACCGATCATTGCTGCTCTACCATTGAGGTTTTCTGCGGAGGCAGTGAAACCAAATTTAGCGTCGTCTTTCTTTTGCATAGTCCGAATCTCTGTTGTACAAATTGATTGTTAACTTATATTAACTAATGTAACCAAGTCTTACAAGCAATGCAAGCTCAGTAGATTTAGACTGGGTAGTAATTACCGCCCTTTTTCTCTGACGGCTATATAATTTACAGACGGCTACCTGTGTACTTTTGCGCTCTTTTTTATGTCTAACCAATCTGCTGCGCTCGATCGCTATTACCGCGAAATCCAAGATGTAATTCTGGTTCGCCAAAATCCGATCACTGGTCTGTTGCCCGCCAGTACGGCCATCACAGCTCACGGCGACTATACCGATGCTTGGGTGCGGGACAATGTATATAGCATTCTGGCTGTTTGGGGATTGGCTTTGGCCTACCGGCGGGCGGGGGCACCACCGGGTCGGCTCTATGTTTTAGAAAATAGTGTGATTAAGCTGATGCGGGGCTTACTGTTTTGCATGATGCGCCAATCGGCAAAAGTTGAGCAATTTAAATACACACAGTCACCTTTAGACGCACTCCACGCCAAATACAGCACGACTACTGGGGATGAGGTGGTGGGTGATGACGAGTGGGGACACCTGCAACTAGATGCCACATCTCTATTTATCTTGATACTGGCACAGATGATTAGTTCTGGTTTGGCAATTATTTACTCGATCGATGAGGTAAATTTCGTCCAAAATTTGATTTACTACATTGGTCGCACCTACCGCACCCCCGATTATGGTCTGTGGGAACGGGGCAATAAAATTAATCACGGCAAAGCAGAGCTAAATGCTAGTTCGATCGGTATGGCCAAGGCCGCGCTAGAAGCCATTAATGGCTTAGATCTGTTTGGTAGCAAAGGTTCTCAAGCTTCAGTAATTCATGTATTGCCCGATGAGATTGCGCGGGCGCGAATCACCCTGACTGCTTTACTCCCTAGAGAATCTGCTTCTAAAGAAACCGACGCAGCGCTGCTTAGTGTCATTGGGTTTCCGGCCTTTGCGATCGAAGATCCCCAGTTGGTGGAGCGCACTCGGAATAAAATCTTGACCAAACTAACTGGTCGCTATGGCTGTAAACGTTTTCTGCGCGATGGACACCAAACAGCGATCGAAGACCAGACCCGCCTGCACTATGAGCCGGGAGAACTGCAAGCTTTTGAAGATATTGAATGCGAATGGCCGCTGTTTTTCACGTATTTGCACTTGGATGCCCTATTTCGGCGCGATCAAGCAGAAGTTGATAAATATCAAGCTCTGCTCCAAGATGTTTTAGTAGAGCATAATGGCTATCAACTCTTACCGGAGTTGTACTATGTACCCAGCGATAAAATTGCCGCCGAGAAGCAATCCCCTCGTAGCCAAGAACGCTTACCGAATGAGAATGTGCCTTTAGTCTGGGCACAAAGTCTCTACTTGTTGGGACAGATGATGTATGAAGGCTGGCTGGCTCCGGGGGATTTAGATCCTCAAGGACGGCATCTGCAAATAGGCTCCCGTCGCCAGCACACCATTCAAATTGCCCTAATTGCCGAAAACCAAGATTTGCAAGCACTGCTGGCTGAATACGGAATTGCCAGCCAAACGCCCGCCCAAATTGATCCAATTCAAGTTCGATCGGCCACCGAATTAGCAGCCATCTATCACCAGATTGGGATGAATTCTAAATTGGGTCTGACTGGTCGGCCAGTGCGGCGGCTGCGTAGTTTGATGACAGCGCAAATTTTTCAGATTAAAGATCAGCAGGTGGTATTCTTGCCATCTTTCCTCGATCAGCAGCAGTTTTATCTCACCCTGGACTATCACTTTTTGGTGTCCCAAATGCGCGCCGAAATTGCCTACATCAGTCAGCACTGGCATCAGCTGGGGCGGCCAACCATGACACTGCTCCTCACGAATGCCTTGCTGCAAGAGGGGCAAGAAGAGTTTCATAACCCCAACTACAGTTCACCATTACTGGAATTACTGCATGAACTAAAGCAAGGCCACTGCCAGGGGATTAAAGTGCGGCTCGGTCAACTCAGCCAACTGATGCTCACGGCGGGTACAGAAAGAATTGATGAACTCCATGGTTTTGAATTTAATTGCAATCCGATCGAGCAATTAGCTATTCCACCACGTTATTTGCGATCAAATGTCGATCGAGATGTGCCGCTCAGCCCTAATCAAGAATTTCGGCTAGAATCGACCACAGATATCCGCTGGCTGTTACAAAACTTGCAGCAATCTGAGAATATCTACCAACAGATTGAGTTATTACATACTTTAACTAAGCTGAAAGGTCTGAACTTTAATGTGGGCTGGGGTAATCCTCCTCAGCAGACTACTGTCGCCCATTTACTGATGGAGGTTTACGACCGAGCTGGTCAAGCCCACCCCCATCCTAACTGGGCGGTAGTCCGCTATGCCGCTGGACTCTTGGGAAAAGTGGATGTCAGTCTCTCCGATGCTGTCACCGAAATTTTGGTACAAGGCAAACAAGTTACGGTGGGCATGGCCTATAGCGAAGCCGCCGTAATCAATACCCCCGCTTCCCACTTAGAGCTAGCCGAAAAAATTGATAAATTCTGTCGCGAAGATATCCGCGATCGAGTTTTAACTCAAGAAATTTTGATTTATGTCAGTTTGTTGATCAAGGCCGAGCCAGACATAATTAAAGGAATGCTCACCCTGCGAGTTGGTTATTTGATTCTGCTACTGACCAGCGAAATTGTGATTGAGCAGCATATTACTCAAGATGAAGCTTACGAGCAATTAATGCAGCTTAGTCCTTTTGAAATCAAAAGTCGGTTGCGGCGGGTATTGATGGATTACCAAAAAGTTGATGGTTTGGTTTTTCAGCAAGAATCCTTGCATTTGAGCCAAGACCAAAATCAAATTCGTTGGACTTTGGGACAGGCTATTGACCAGCAAGCCACACCGGCTGGTGGTTGGCTACGACAGCGTCAACGGGATGGCGCAATGAACCGTACTCAGCCCAACTTCTATCCCAGCATCTGGTGGTTACTAGAGCACTGCCTCGGAATTATTGTGGGAGATAAGTTAGAGAAACGCAATCGGCTAGAAAGCGCCCTAATTTTGGCAGAAATGACCCCAGGAGAAAAGAATTTCGCCTTGCGGGTAGAACATCTCCTCAACAAAATTCCGGCTCCCGAATACCGCCAGTTGAATATTGAGGCATTGATGGCTCTGGCTGCTTTTTCCGAGCAAAATCCCCAGTTGCGGGTGGCAGAATATATCGTCCTAGATGTTTTGATTGGTCATGCCGTACGGTTGGCCTGGTTGGATCCTAACTTACCCAAACCGCTGGTTGCAATGATCCGTCCGGAGGACTTACATCCAGCCAACTATTCTCAACACAAAGCACAGGCTTGGAATAACTTTTATGCTAGTTCGCCAACCGTTGTTGCGGAGTCTATAGTAAAGTCTTTGCAGTTCTTAAGCCAGCTAGCTATTTCTGAACCAGCGACTCATTGACGTTCCCACAGCCGAATGGTGTTGTCGCTGCTACTGCTAGCTAAAATTTGACCATCGGGACTAAAGACAATGTGATAGACACTATCACTATGACCGGTGAGGGTTTGGATGGTTTTACCACTATCCATTGCCCAAATTTTGATGGTTTTATCATCCCCAGCACTAGCCAATAACTTGCCATCGGGACTAAAGCAAACCGAGTTAATCGCACTTAAGAAACTCCCAAAACTGTGCATCACTTGGCCAGTCTTGACACTCCACATTTTGATCGTGCGATCGTCACTAGCGCTGGCAATCATTTCGCCATTAGGACTAAAAGCAATCGTGTTAACAGAGCTGTCATGACCCACTAGTGTCATACTTTCTTGGCCAGTTTTCAGATTCCAGAGCTTAATTTGCTGATCATGACTACCACTGGCCAATGTTTGGCCATCCGGACTAACGGCTAAGCAGTTGACCAAGCTAGTATGTCCCTGCAAAGTACGAATCCGGTTACCAGTCTTGGTATTCCAAATTTTGATGGTGTAGTCCCAGCTCCCACTAATCACCATTTGGGTATTGGGGACAAACACAACGGCAGCCACATTACCAGTGTGCGCTTCTAGGGTTTGGAGTTCCAAGCAGCTTTCAACATCCCAAAGCTTGACGGTATGGTCGCCATTAGCGCTGGCAAGGAGCTTACCATCGTGATTAAAAGCTACGTCATAAACCCAGAGATGGCCGGTGAGTGTACGGAATCCTTTACGGGAAGCGACATGCCACAGCTTAATAGTCTGATCATGGCTAGCACTAGCCAACATCTGACCATCGGGACTAAAACTCACAGAATAAACACTTTCACTATGACTAGTTAGAGTATCGACCAACTGCCATTTGGCATCTTGGGTGTTTTTGGTGGCCGGAGATGCAAAACCAGTAGATATTGGATCGATCGCAGTTAGCTGTTGAGAAAAATCTTGGTGCTGTTTTTTTTGAAGATCGGTGAGGAGAGCCAGATAAAATTTTACGGCGGCGGCATCTAAACCCACTTTGTCGAAGTATTTTTCGAGACGCAAAAGTTGAGGATTGTAAGCGGGATAAAGATGCAAATAGTAGATATCGATCGCAAAAGCGGCCAGTAGTTGATAGACACTGACAATAGTTTTTCGCACAGCCCGCAGCGACTGCACTTCAGTCTGTTGGCGGATTTGCAATTGCTCTGTGGCCTCTTCCCAATTCCATCCAATTAAGCTGAATTTGAACACTTCTACACTCTGCAAATGCCACATGCTGACATGGATATAGAATTTATGATCACTGACCGTACTGTACAAGACAACTGTGGGGACAGGAGATAAAATGGTGTGGATTTGATTCAAGTCGGTATCGGTAATTGGTCGCTTAAAGTAATTACCAGAAAACTTGACCGGGGCAGTGTCATTGTCATAATAGTGCTGTAAGAAATCACTCATTTCTTCGAGCAATTCAATTTCCAAATCATTTTGCAACGGTGCTGGACAACTGGCACTAATTTTAGGCTGAGCCACTAAGACAAGTAATTGGTGCTTTTTTTGGGCAGCTTGTAAAAGACTATAAGTTTCAGATTGATGACAAAGAGCTGCTAAATTTCTATTATCAAAAGCATCTCTAACATCAAACGACTGCCGCTCAATTTTGTCAGCTTGCCACTCACTAATACAACTCAAAAATTGTCGGTTGAGAGCTTTTATTTGCTCTGCTGATTCTAAGCTAGCAGATTGCTGATATTGCTCCATAATCTGTAAGCAGTGTTGTTCCGATTTGAGTTCGATCGGTACCATAGCACAGACACTAGAGTCACCGATTAGTCCCGTAGTCAACTTCACTCGATTGCGAACAAACTGTTTAGCAGTGCTGATTAATAATTTAGTGAGGGCATTGGTAGCAGTGATCGATGATGGCATAGCTGGTTTTGACAGTGGATGTGCTGAGGATAAACCGCTTCTAATCATTAGGAAAAATCAAATAGAACAGCTGAGAAAAACTTATTACTGACATTTGTCACACCTGAGAGACTAAATTACTTGATAAGTTGATCACAGTACTTCAATCGGCAATTGGTGGGGCGCACAGCCTAGTTTTACCGATTTATTAATAACTAACCATACCGGGTATTTAGAAAATAGTCGATACATTTGCTAGGTTATCGTCCGGAAGCTGTTGATAGCAAACGATTTTAGAATTTGCTCGATCGACTGGCGAGAAACAGCTAAAATGTTACTGTCAGACACTAGCTAAACCGTTATTTTCCCATGTTAGGTAATTTCCAACATAGTCATTTACGCATCGAAGTAGCGGCGGCTGGTCAGACGATTCGCCAGCAATTGCTGACCCCCGCGCGGCTGCGCCAGTGGCTATTTCCCATGCAGTTTTCCTTTAAAAGCGAAGATCTACTGCGCTCTGATGCTGTATTTAGCAGTACCCTCGGGCTGGTAACTGTCGAACACCGGGTCGATTGGGTGAGTGATCAAGGCATCCGCCTGATTTTAAATACTGGGGTAGACGGCTATCAGGAGTGGTGTTGGGGTGATGGTTGGGTACAATCTCGGTTAGAAGGCATTTCCTTGCTACCCCTCAATTTAATCCAGACAGCCAATCTGTTGCGGTTACGACTAGCACTGGCTGCTTAGATCAAGATAGTGATAGTAGACATTAGGAAACGGTAAAAGCTACGACGATTAACCCTAAGACCAGTAACGAGCCAATTACTCCCACAATCAGATAATTACGCTTTTGTTCTGAACCCAAAGATTCGGTTGGATACATGGCTGGTTCTTTGGCAAAGTTGTTGAGTTTGCCAGTTTCGTCATTGATATAAGGCATGATCACTCACTCTAATATTTATTTCAACCAGTAAATAACGTTTTGCTTTTGTTAGTGAAGGAATGTTACAAAAGTTTTAGTTGAGATATTAAGGCTCAGATTCCCGTTGCTCTCCGGCCAAAAGATTAGGAATGCCTGCACAGCCACCCGGAATAGTCGATCGAGTCTTTTCGCCGCCCCAAGCACAGCAATAACAACGTTGTTCTTCATTCATTTCGATCGCATTGCTAAAATCGGCGTTTTCGATAACAGCTCCGGTAAATGCCCCGGTTTCATAATTGGGTGTCTCAGTTTTGCTACGGGGACTAGCCTGAGCCGCTTTGCCATAGAAAAAGAGCGTGGCTTTTAGGTCAGTGTTACTGAGATTACTGCCATAGAGGATCGTACGCGATAAATTAGCTTTAACTAAGTCACAGCCCTGTAAGTTGGCTCGGATAAAATTGGCCTCGCTAAGATCTGTCCATCGCAAATCGGTATGGGATAGATCGGCTCCGGCCAAAATTACCCCTAGGTCAATAACCCGGGCACCGTGGGCGCGATCCTCCGCATAACCACCATCGCCATCTAGCATCGGTCGGCCTAACCGCCGATCGCGCTTCAAGGGCGTAATTAACTTGGATTGAGACAAAAATCTGAGGACTTTAGCTTTACCATTGGCATCAATACTACTCATGAGGGCAGCGGTACGTCCGATGGCGAAAGCCTGCTCTTGCGGCCAATCTTCTAAAAAGCCTTCATCATCTAGCGCCAGATCGGAAACACCCTGAAAATAGGTATCGATCGTCTGCTGTTGGGTCAAAATATTTTGCTGAGTGGTAAGACGGTTTTGTTCGATCGTCAAATCTCGCGAAATCACGTACTGCCGCCAAGCAATATATACAGCTAAGACCGCAATCAGCACCTGTCCCAAGGCACCTGTCCATTCGGCTAGACTACCAGCCACATCCCAGGGAATGGTTTTCGCCCAACGGCTGATCCCGTCAATCACCCCAGTGATCTTGGCCAACACAATGAGAGCAATGAGAGTATTGATGATGGCGGTGGCTTGCCGACGTTGGGCGGGGTTCAGAACTTCGATGTATTCTTGCTGAATTGCCCGGCCAATTACTGGTAAAGACAATAACAGTGCCAAAACACAGCCACTCAGAGCGATCCACCAATAACCAAAATATAGACCGGTAGCCATCAGTCCGATCGCAATAAGATTTAACCAAACCATAGATTATTTATTTAGATGACAGGTACCGAAAGCCCTATAAACTCGCGTGCTAGCATAAATGATATGAGAAAAATCGCTATTGTTATCATTCCCTGCCAAATTTTAGAGAAGCTCCAACCAAAATGAAAGATAAAGTCTGGAATTTCATCAACTTATTTTTGACTGCCAATGTATTTTTTGTATTAGCGGTGTTTGGCTGGTTTGTAGTGGGTTTAATTGGTCGGGCGAATAATATTAATTTAGGCTTTGACCTGTGGCATAGTCTGTGGGTACCAGTTTTTATGCCCGCGATTAGTATTTTGATGGGCGGGGCGCTCTTCAGTGGCCTGGGGCAGTGGCTGAGTAAATGGTGGCTGGCTAGAAGCGAGCAGTCGTGAAGGCTCGGGCGACTCTAGAGCAATGGTTCGATCGATTTCCGTTGGCACAGCAACAGGCTTATATGCAGCAAGCGATCGAACTGGCCGCCGCCGCTGGTAATGCGGGTGAGGTGCCGGTGGGGGCGCTGGTTGTGAATAGTCAAGGGCAAGTAATTGCTACTGGTGAGAATCGGCGGGAACGGGATCATGATCCGACGGCTCACGCTGAAATAATCGCCCTCCGGCAGGCGGGGCAAGTTTTCGGTAACTGGCATTTGAACGACTGTGCGCTGTTTGTAACTTTGGAACCCTGTCCGATGTGTGCGGGAGCGATCATTGCTGCGCGGTTGGGTTTGTTAGTTTATGGCGCCGATGATCCCAAAGCTGGGGCAGTGCGATCAATATTAAATATTCCCGATAGTGAATGTAGTAATCATCGACTAGCCGTAATTGCCGGAATTGGGGTGGAGCAAGCCCGGCGGCAGCTTCAGGATTGGTTTCAGCAGAAGCGCACATAGCTGCTGAAAACCGCCGGTAGCTGATAAAATCTGGTGGCGTAATTACTAAGTTTTCTCCATGCCCGACTCTACTCCTCTCTACGAAGGTAAAGCTAAGATTCTCTACGCCACCAAAGATCCCAATGTTTTAAGGACTTATTTTAAAGACGATGCCACTGCCTTTAATGCTCAAAAGAAAGGGACGATCGTCGATAAAGGCGCCATCAATTGCCAAATTACCACCTATCTGTTCCAACTGATCGAGAGACAAGGGATTGCTACCCACTTCATCAGTACCCCCAGCCAGCGCGAAATGCTAGTGAAGGCTGTCACTATTATTCCGCTGGAAGTAGTTGTCAGAAACATTGCCGCTGGCAGTCTTTGTAAACAGACCAATCTAACTCTGGGTCAAGTCTTGCCTCAACCGCTGGTAGAGTTCTTCTATAAAGATGATGCTTTAGGCGATCCGCTGTTGACGATCGACAGGCTCACCTTGATGAACATTGCCACCGCCGATCAAGTCACCACCCTGCAACAGAAAGCTCGCCAAATCAATCAAATTCTCCAGGATTTTTTTGCTCAATGTGGCATTACTTTAGTCGATTTTAAAATTGAATTTGGGATCGATCGATCTAACAATATCTTGCTGGCTGACGAAATCAGCCCCGATAGCTGTCGGCTATGGCTCACCAGCGAACAAGATCCGATCAGGCGTGTTTTGGACAAAGACCGTTTTCGTCAAGACCTCGGCCAGGTAGAAAATGCCTATCAACAGGTACTACAGCGCATCCAGTCCCAACTGTCATAAATCAACTAAATTATTTTAGCTAGCACTTTTCATGCTGCTGGAATGTATCAGCAATATCTCGATCGGAACACGATCGACTATTCTAAAGTCTAGTGCCTTAATGGATTATTCCAATTGCAATGCCCACGTCGAGTTTATTGAAGTCATGAAACTGTATTCCAAACTGATATTTGTCGGGATATTTGCCTCTATGGGTAATATCAACTCAGCCATGGCTGCCTCTGACCTGAATGTTGCAGGGCTAGAAACCAGTGCAATCAAGATAGACTTAAATGCTATCGTGACGGCTAATCAACCGGCGGAGCAGTTGAAGCAACCATTAGTAGCTCGTCGTACTCTCCAAAAATCCAAAGCCAAAGTCAAAAAGCCGCTAGCTAAGCCAGTTCAACCTCCAGCAAATAATCCTAGTCTGAATCCCGATTCATCGTCCGAGCAAACCGCCCCCACTGGCAAAAAAGTACTGATTACGGACATTGATGTGCAGTCAGCCACCGGCCAACTTTCCCCAGAGATGCGGACCAAAGTTTTACAAGCAATCACCTCCAAGGTTGGTCAGACGGCCACTAGCGAACAACTGCAACAAGACGTAAATGCGATCCAGGCACTCGGTGCTTTTGAAGCTGTCAAGGTACAACCACAACAGTCTGGTAAAGGAGTAAAACTAACTTATCTAGTCTCCACCTTTGGAACGCTGCGTCAAATTGGTATTCAAACGTTGCCAGCTGGTACTTCCAGCGTGATTCCCCAAGCAGATATCGATGAAATCTTCAAAGACCAATACGGACAAACCCTGAACGCCGCCGCTCTTCAAGAAGGCGTGAAGAAACTCAACCAGCTTTATAAAGACAAAGGCTATGAGCTAGCTCAGGTAGTCAATGTTGAAAATATGAGTGCCGATGGCAAAGTTACCTTGACCGTGGCAGAGGGAGTGATCGAAGAGGTGCAGGTAGAGTTCTTGAATAAAGAACGCAAAGCAGTAGATGACAAAGGCAAACCGATTGTCGGTGCCACCCGCGAATTTATTATTACTCGCGAGGCTGAATCTAAAGCTGGCAAAGTTTACAACCGCAAAATGGTTGAAAAAGACTTGCGGCGCATCTATGCTCTAGGTTTATTTGAAGACCTAGGCTTAAAGTTTGCCCCCGGCAAAGATGATCCCAGTAAAGTAGTTTTACAAATCAGTGTAATTGAGCGTAAAACTGGATCGATCGTCGCTGGTGGTGGGGTTAGCTCCTCCAATGGTCTATTTGGCTCCTTAAGTTATCAAGAGCAAAATTTGGGCGGCAATGCCCAAAAAATTGGTGGTGAAGTCCAGCTCGGCACCAGGGAACTGTTATTTGATGCCAACTTTACGGATCCTTGGATTGCTGGTGATCCGAATCGAACTTCTTATACCGTTAACGTCTTCCAACGTCGATCGCAATCCTTGATATTTGATGGCGGTCCCAATGGCATTTTTCTAGACCCAGTAGCAGATAAACAAGTGCCCAGAGTCGTGAGATCTGGTGGTGGCATTACCTTTTCTCGACCACTGAATGGCGATCCTTATAGCGATGGTGGTTGGCGGGCGACAGCGGGTATTCAGTACCAAAAAGTTGCTATCCAAAATAAAGATGGTGGTACGGCTACTGTCGATAGTGCAGGCAAGCCCTTAAGCTTTAGTGGTACTGGTCAAGATGATTTGCTTTTAGCGCAGCTGGGTCTAAGTCAAGATTTACGGAATAGTGCAACAGATCCAACCCAAGGCTCTCTCTTCCGGATTGGCCTGGATAAATCGATTCCGATCGGCGCTGCCAATATCAACCTCACCCGCTTACGGGGAAGTTTTACCCAGTACGTGCCGGTCAGTTTGATCAACCTCGATAAAGGCTCACAGGCATTAGTCTTTAATGTCCAGGGTGGCACCGTACTGGGTGACATCCCGCCCTATGAAGCTTTTAGTTTGGGTGGTGTCACCTCCGTACGCGGCTACGATGATGGTGCAGTGGGTTCTGGGAAAAGCTTCTTGCAGGCCAGCGCCGAGTATCGCTTCCCAATTTTCTCGATCGTCGGCGGTACCCTTTTTGCTGATTATGGTACCGATTTAGGTACCGGTCGCGACGTACCCGGCGATCCAGCTGCTACACGGGGCAAGCCAGGGAGTGGTTTTGGTTATGGTGCAGGGGTGCGGATCAACTCGCCACTGGGTCCTTTGCGCTTAGACTTTGGCCTGAATGATAAGGGCGAGAGTCGGATTCAGTTTGGTATTGCTGAGAGATTCTAATAATAAATACCGATGGTCATCAACAGACTAATCGCTCAGACGAGGCATATGTCTAACGAAGTAAAGTTCAGCACTAGCAAAACTAATGCGGCAATAGCTCCGCTTGCGCCAAAAGCGATCGAATTAACTGGCATTGGTTTACACTCTGGGGTGCAGACTAATGTACAGATTCTTCCGGCACCAGCTGGCACCGGTCGTTGTTTTGTGCGGGTCGATCTACCAGATTCTCCGATCGTTCCTGCCCAGATCGAGGCTGTCAATACCACCACTCTTTCGACGGAATTAAAGGTGGGCACCGCTAGTGTCCGCACGGTTGAACATCTCTTAGCTAGTCTGGCAGCTCTGGGCATCGAAGATGCCTACATTGAAATTGATGGTGCAGAGGTGCCGTTACTAGATGGTTCTGCCCAAATGTGGGTGGATGCGATCTTGGCAGCAGGCTGGATCAGCCCCGATGCGGGCATTATTCCTGGTCAACCGATAACGGAGGCGCTGTGGCTGCACCAAGGCGACCAGTTTGTAGCAGCATTACCTTCTCCGGAACTAAGATTCACCTACGGGATTGATTTTGACCTGAAGCCGATCGGGAATCAATGGTACAGCTGGCAACCCCAACAAGAGAGTTTTGCCAGTGCTATTGCGCCAGCACGGACATTTGGATTGGCTCACCAAATCGAGCAATTACGCCAAGCTGGTTTAATTAAGGGTGGTAGCCTGGACAACGCTCTGGTTTGCGACCAGGAAAAATGGCTTAATCCGCCCTTGCGGTTCCCAAATGAGCCAGTCCGTCATAAACTATTAGACTTGATTGGTGATCTCAGTTTACTTGGTTCATTTCCCCAAGCTCACTTTATCGCCCATAAAGCTAGCCATGATTTGCACACTAAGTTAGCACAGCAACTCCGAATTGCCGGATTTTAGTCCACCTATTTTTAATTTGTTGATGAATCCCACCATATCTGTTCACCTTGAGCCAGTCGTTGATCAGCCGGACGTTACGGTTAAAAAAACTTTTAATCTTCAAGAAATTCATGCTCTGCTGCCCCACCGTTATCCATTTGCCTTAGTGGATAAAATCATTGACTTCGTACCTGGCGAACAAGCGGTCGGCGTGAAGAATGTGACCTTTAACGAACAGTTTTTTCAGGGACATTTTCCTGAATTCCCCCTCATGCCAGGAGTGCTGATTGTGGAGGCGATGGCACAGGTGGGCGGCATTGTACTAACTCACCTACCGGAATACACTAGTCTGCCCGATGATTATCGCGGGCTGTTTATGTTTATGGGTATTGATGGCGTGCGGTTTCGACGGCAAGTCGTTCCCGGCGATCAGCTAGTAATGACTGTGCAATTGTTGTCTTTCAAGCGAGGTCGAATTGCTACAATGAAGGCCCGCGCTGAAGTTGATGGCAAAGTGGCTGCTGATGGGGAACTAATGTTTTCACTAGTGGAGGTCTGAGCCAACAGTTGGTGAACAATATTGATAGTAACTGGGTCATCTAGTTCTATGTCGTTCATGAAATGTTGGGTCAACTGATGCAGATGCTTGGAGTAGCAAATTTGACAAGGCTGATTCACCCTACAGCAGTAATCCATCCCGGAGCTGAAATTGACCCGAGTGTCAAAATCGGCCCTTTTGCAGTGATTGGCGATCGAGTAAAGATTGGAGCCAACACTTCGGTGGGTGCCCACGTCATTATTGAAGGTCCCACCGAAATTGGAATGGGCAACCACATTTTCCCTGGTGCGGCTATTGGCCTAGATAGCCAAGACCTGAAATATGATGGTGGCGATACCTGGGTGAAAATTGGCGACCACAATCGAATTCGGGAATATGTCACCATCAATCGAGCGACTGGTGATGGTGAGGCGACGGTGATTGGTAATCACAACTTACTGATGGCCTATGTACATGTGGCTCACAATTGCATCTTGGAAAACGAAGTGAAGATTGCCAATGCCACTTCGCTGGCGGGGGATGTATATATTGAATCTGGTGCCGTGCTCAGTGGGGTGCTGGGAGTACACCAGTTTGTACGGATTGGTCAACTGGCAATGGTGGCAGGGATGACCAGAGTGCAGCGGGATGTACCGCCTTATACCATTGTGGAGGGAAACCCGGCACGGGTGAGGTCTTTAAACTTGGTGGGGATGAAGCGATCAAACTTTAGCGCCGCCGAATTAAACGCTCTGAAAGAGGCTTATCGCATTATTTATAGTTCTAACCATACTCTCCAAGAAGCTCTAGCTAGTCTAGGGAGTAGCGCCATGACCGACCAGGTTAAGAACTTGCATGGGTTTTTACAAGCTTCTAGCCAGCCGCCTCGGCGTGGTCCCATCCCCGGTCGATCACTCGATCGCCGGGACGCGGAGTTATGAAAAGAATTTTTATTAGCACCGGAGAAGTTTCCGGTGACTTACAGGGATCTTTGCTGGTCAAAGCCCTGTATCAAGCTGCCCAACAACAAAACGTCGAAGTTGAAATTGTTGCTTTGGGCGGGGACAAAATGGCTGCTGCTGGTGCCAAGCTGTTAGGAAACACTATTGGTATTGGCTCGGTGGGTATTGCGGAAGCTTTAGCTTTTGTAGGGCCGACAGTAAAGGTACAACGTCAAGCGAAGCAGTATTTGCAAGTAAATCCCCCCGATGCGATCGTTTTGATTGACTACATGGGACCGAATTTATTCATTGGCAAGTTTGTTAAACAGACCTTCCCGAACATTCCAGTTTTTTACTATATTGCCCCTCAACAATGGGTGTATGCGTTCAGTGAGAAAGACACGCAAGCAATTATTGGTTTTACCGATCAAATCTTTGCGGTGTTTCCAGCCGAAGCGACTTTTTTTACAGCGAAAGGTGGCAATGCTAAATTTGTTGGTCATCCGTTGATCGATCGCATGGCAACTTGTCCGACGCGAGCAGCCGCTAGAGAAGCTCTGGGGATTCCAGATGATGAAATTGCCATTGCCCTCATTCCAGCTTCGCGCTGGCAAGAATTGAAGTATTTGATGCCAGCAATTTTTGCAGCTGCCCAGCGATTGCAAACTCAGTTACCCAAAGTCAGATTTTGGATCCCCCTATCGAGGGAAGAATACCGGGAATCGATTCAAAAGGCAATCAATCATTATCAGTTGGCGGCCACTCTAGTCTCAGATCAGCCCGATGCAGTTCTGGCAGCGGCAGACTTAGCTATTACCAAATCTGGCACGGTCAGTTTAGAGTTGGGGCTATTGAATGTGCCCCACATGGTAATTTATAAATTTAGTAAAATCACCGCTTGGTTGGCTCGTAATATTTTGCGCGTGACTTATCCCTTTATCTCGCCAGTCAATTTAGCCGAGATGAAGCCGATCGTAACGGAACTAGTCCAAGAAGAAGCCAACCCCGACCGAATTGTGGAGGAATCCTTGGCACTGTTGCAAAATGCCGATCGACGTACAAAAATGTTGGCCGATTATGCTGAAATGCGGGTAGCTTTTGGAGAACCAGGAGTGTGCGATCGAGTAGCCATCGAAATCCTAACAAAGTTAACTGCCTAAAACAGATCTTGTCATCACAGCTAGAGACCCTAGCAGAATAACAGCCCCGGCTACTCTCACTAGTTGTTCTGGCCAGAATCTCTGAATTAGTAGGGCTATACCTAGACCAGACAGATGTAATAGGGCAGTAGAACAAACAAATCCCACAGCATATTCTAAACCAGAAGCATTTTGGGGCATTTCAGTCCCATGGGCATAGCCATGAAAGATTGCCACTATTCCTACTAAGCTAGCACTCCAAGCAATCGGCATCCGAATTGCAGCTAAAATTAGTGCCCCCAGGATGAAGTCTGAGGCCAGAATGCCTGATTCGACTCCAGGCATCGTCACACCAGTCATACCGATCACTCCCCCAGCAAGCATCACTCCGATAAAAGTGACTGGTAAAGCCCAAATGGCAGTACGGCCAAGTTGAGCAGCCCAAAGGCCAACAGCGAGCATCGCTAGAATGTGATCTAATCCTCCCCAGGGATGGTGGAAACCGTGAAGAAAGCCACTGGTTTCGTGAGTGCCGATGTGGGCTTGGGCTAACGGAGCTAAGAGCAGCGGTAGTAAAATGCCCGCAACGAAGGATAACAGCAATAGCGAGTATTTTTTAGACATGACAGTTGCCCTGCGTTCTAGATTTTTGGCTATGGTACCACCTTTACCTGATTAACCACTGCTCGGTTCCAGCAATGAACCCATTAATTTTAATCAGTTTGATTCGATCAGAGACAATTCCGAACGAAACATAGTTGGATTTACTTACCACTCTAAATCCTTAACTAGTTTGGGTACCGCCGCCGTCAATACCTCTGGTTTACCAGCCGTCACCAACACATCATCCTCAATTCGTACCCCAATTCCTCGCCACTTATCAGTAATTTCCGGCTGATCTTCAGCAGCTTCAATATCCGGTGAAATATAAATCCCCGGCTCCACCGTAATCACATTGCCTGGCTGAAACTGGTACCAAGTCTCCTCATTCAGCCGATAAGACCCGACATCATGCACATCTAAGCCTAACCAGTGGCCAGTCCCATGCATGAAGAAATTCTTGTACTTCTCTTCTTCAATTAGTTTTTCAACTTCACCAGCTAATAAGCCCAATGCCACCAGACCTTCCGTAATAACCTGCACCGCCGTTTTGTGAAATTCATCCCAAGTGGTGCCGACCACTACTTTATCAATGCAGGCCAGCTGCGCTTTGAGCACTAATTCATAGATCGCTTTTTGCTCGGTGGTAAATTTACCATTCACTGGAAAAGTCCTGGTGATGTCAGAGTTGTAGTAACCACAGGCACAACCAGCATCAATTAACAGCAAATCCCCGTCTTCGATCAGACTATCATTTTCGATGTAGTGCAGCACGCAAGCGTTACCGCCACTGGCCACGATCGAAGGATAAGCTGGTCCCATCGCGCCATTTTTACGAAACAGATATTCCATCTCAGCTTGCACTTGATACTCGTATTTACCAGGTCGGGCAAAACTTAGAGCATGAATGTGAGCGTCAGCGGCAATGTTAGCCGCTTGGCGCAGCAGATGTATTTCTGCCTCAGACTTCACCCGCCGCAGGGCATGTAGAACAGTAGCCGGATCTTCGATCGACATCGGTCCAGTGCCGCGTTTTTGATAACCGAGGAGCAAATGCTGCCACTGCTGAATGACCTGCTTGTTCAGCTCTTCATCCCGCCCCATATGGTAATAAATGCGATCGGCCTTGGTCAGATATTGTGGTAACTTCTCGGCTAACTCGCTAATTGGATAGGCTTCATCAGCTCCATATTCTTCCTTGGCGGCATCTACTCCTACCCGATAGCCCGTCCAAATTTCTCTTTCTCGCTCTTTGGGTCGCACAAATAAAATAAACTTATGTTTCTCTTGGTGCGGTGCCAAAACTGCCACCGCCCCATCTTCATTGAAACCAGTTAAATAGTAAAAATCACTCTCTTGCCGATAGACATATTCCACATCATTGTGCATCACGGCCTGCGGCGCGCTGCCAAAAATCGCTGTCCCCTGACCAATTTTGGCCATGAGCTGGGCACGCCGTTGCTGATGTTCTGTCTGCATAACTAGAGTCTCATTTGATGAACTAACCTCTATTATGCCCAGATTTACCATCTCCTAAGAATAGAAAGTTGATCAAGATCTACTCTGCTCCCAGATTTAGTAGCGAGCGCGAATGTAATCTTTAGTGTCAATAATTCGTCCCTTGTAATTGCGGAAACGTCCTGCATTAGCCACACTATCTATTTTTTCGCTAAAAATTTTCAGATCGTTGCGGGGCAAGTTCTCTTCCAAAGATAAAATCTCGGTGGGGCTGCTCTGTTCACAGCCCACTGTCAGCTGTAAGTTAGCAGCATTCGGAGGCGAACAGGCCAAACTATTCGAGTTAAAACCGACTAGCAAAAGCAGCGCAGAGGTGCCAACAGCCAACAGATTAGAGATGTACATGAGGGGCGGGGAGGAGTAAATTAGTCTCAATTACTCACCTATTCACTATTCTGCTGCTCAGCTCCGGATGGAATCTGCCATGAAGACCCCAAAACCCTACCAAAAAATACTGATTCAAGAATGTGGTGAACCACTAGTCCCCATCCCGCTCCAGGAAATGGCTATTGTCGATCCCCATCCCTATATGGCTTGTGGAGCTGACTATGCTGGCAAATCACCTTACTATTTGCGCTCGAGTGTTGTCGATCGATTACAGCAAGCCCAAACCTATCTGACCCAAATCCGACCGGGCTACCGGTTGCAAATTTTTGATGCCTACCGACCAGTAGAGGTTCAGCAATACATGGTGGATTATACTTTTCAGGAAGTTTGCCAAACAAAACAAATATCTCAACCGACGGCCATTGAAGCAGCCGCAATTTGGCAACAGGTCTATCAAATTTGGGCAGTCCCCAGTTTTGATTTAGCCACGCCGCCACCGCATAGCACTGGGGCAGCGATCGATCTATCAATTATCGATGCCCAGCAACAGCCCTTAGATATGGGTTCTCCGATCGATGAAATGTCCGACAGGTCTCAGCCTAGTTATTTCGCCCCAGAACCCCACGGCCAGCTTTTTCACCAAAATCGAGAATTATTACGCCAAGTAATGGAAACCGCCGGATTTCAGCGACATCCGGGGGAATGGTGGCATTTTTCGTGGGGGGATCAGCTCTGGGCTTGGATCTCTCAGGAGAATAATCTGATGCTATCAGCGGTAGCTCGGTATGGTAGGTTAGTGGATAGTTAGCCCCCAGTCTCATTATGCGTATATACGTCATTCTCTTTAATGCCCGTACCGATAATGAAGGAATTCATTCCTTACAATCGGGCGATCACAACGTCATCATGATGTTTACCGAACAGGATGACGCGGAACGCTATGCCATTATGCTCGAAGCTCAGGATATGCCCAGCCCCTCCGTCGAGGAAATGGATGCTACCGAGATCGAAGAATTTTGCGCCTCGTCCAACTATGAATGTCTACTCGTCGAAGAAGGAATGCTGGTAGTTCCTCCCGAAAATAACGTTACCGAAACGGACTGGCAGGCCGATGGCGAACATCGATCGCCAGAACTCAACAACGGTAGTACTAGCGATCGCCCCAGTGATGGAATTGATTATGACCAGATTCGCCGACAATTAGAAGGTTTGATATAAATTCGCTAGAACCATGCCAGAACCATTGACCACCCGTGGACATTTGTTGACCGAACAGGTTAATCAACTCAGCCAAAACCTTGACCAGCTCAGTCCTTTGGAGCTGGTCGATCTATTCAATGCCGAAGACAATCAGACCATTAAAGCCATTGCGGGTGCTCGGCAAGAGCTAGCCCAAGCGATCGCAGCAACAGCAGCCGGAATGCGCCAAGGTGGCCGACTTTTTTATATTGGGGCTGGCACCAGCGGCCGCTTAGGGGTATTAGATGCCGCCGAATGTCCGCCCACCTTTTGTACCCCGCCAGAAATGGTGCAAGGGATTTTGGCTGGGGGTACAAGCGCTTTGTTAAAGAGTTCAGAGGGCTTAGAAGATATTGCCACTGATGGTGCCCAATCGATGGCTGATCACCAGATTGGTGAACATGATGTGGTGGTCGGTATCACGGCTGGTGGTACCACGCCCTATGTCCACGGTGCTCTAGCAGCCGCTAAAACACGGGGAGCAACGACTGTTTTCATTGCGTGTGTACCACTAGAGCAGGTGCCAGCCGCTGCTGATATCGATATCCGATTACCAGTAGGGCCCGAAATACTGACCGGCTCCACTCGCCTTAAGTCCGGCACTGTTACCAAAATGGCTTTAAATATTATTTCCACAGGTACGATGGTACAGCTGGGGAAGGTCTACGGCAATCGGATGATTGATGTAGCTGTTACCAACAGTAAACTGCACGATCGAGCGCTACGGATGTTGCAAGATCTTACTGACCTAGATCGACCAACTGCCAGCGATTTACTAGAAGCCAGTGGTCGATCGGTCAAACTTGCACTATTGATGCATTGGACAGGGATCGATCGAGTTAACGGACAAAATTTATTAGCTACCCACCAAGGTCAGTTACGCCTAGCCTTGGCTACCGCTAATCAATCTTAAATTTTCACTACAATCTGCTAGGCTTGGCCGCTGAGCATTGTCCATCGCTCGCGGTCACTAAGCTCCCCCATGTCGTAATCGATCGTCAATCGATTTGGCTTACAACGCTTAACCTGCACCTGAAGCACCTGAGCCTGTTCTGATTCCAAGTCTTCCACATAACCAGCCTGAGCTAAATTTGCTACTTGGGCATTAGAAAAAGGGCCAAAGTAGTAAGTACATTTAGGCTCAGCAGTGGAAATTTCCACCCACCAAGCTTGGCCTACAAAGTCTAGCGTGTTAGTCCAGATCTCTCCGATCTTTGTTGGCATGTTGCTGCTCCAATAATTAGGTCTCAAAAGTCTACTGCGTCTGATCGGCTGGCATCAAACTTTCCATCTGATTCTAACTGGTAACGAAAATGAGCATTTCTACTCAATTTAGTACCAGTAATAACTATGGATCGCTCTTAAACATTGGGTTTTCACCATCCCGATCACTTTTGATAGTGTTCACCAATCTTAATGGTTAATTACCATCATGCATAAAATCGTTAGTTAAACCTTTACCAGAAGTCCAGCTTGACTGTAACTTAATTAATGAGCAGGAAGACGTATCATATTTGACCACCTTTGCCGCTGGATCTCATACAGACTCATGGCTGCGGCTGTTGCTGCATTGAGGCTAGCGGTTTTGCCAGTGAGCGGGATCGAGACCAAGAAGTCACAAGTATTTTCGGTTAGCAAGCTCAGACCTTCGCCTTCAGCACCCACTACAATTACAACTGGGCCATCAAACTTCACATCATGAATATTGGTGGTAGCAGTGGCAGTAGTGCCATAAATCCAGAATCCGGCCTCTTTCAATTCTTTTAAAGCCCGACTGAGGTTGGTAACTCTGGCCACCGGTAGATGCTCTAGAGCACCTGCGGCTACTTTTTGCACTACAGAGGTAATTCCTACCGCCCGCCGTTGAGGGATCACCATGCCTTGAATTCCTAATGCTTCAGCAGTACGAATCATTGATCCTAGGTTCTGGGGATCGGTAATACTGTCGGCTACCAGGATGACGGAATGGTCATTTACGGCTTTAGCTTTCTCGATTAGCTCACTTAAATCGAGGTAATGATAAGGAGCCACCTGAGCAACTATGCCCTGATGATTGCCACCATCGCAAATCTGACTCAAGCGGCGGGGATCAACTTCATCAATGATCGCACCACTATCTTTAGCTTTGTTGATCAGTAAATTGAACTGGGGATCGTAGCGCAGTTTAGAAAGTAGCCAAATGCGGTTAATCTGCCGACCGCTCTCCAAAGCACTGAGGACTGGATGTTTACCGTAGAGGTAATCGGTTTGTTCGGTAGATTCTTCAATCTCTGATGGAGCGTGCTGATCAACGAATTTAGCTGGACGATAACTATCATTTCGATCGAACTTATCGAAGCTCCGATTTCTGTCGTTATCTTGATTATCTCTGTCAAATGATCTGGCTGGCCGATCACTCCTGTCGCTGCTGCCTCGGCTGTCTCTGTCAAATGATCTGGCTGGTCTGTCGCTGCTGCCTCGGCTGTCTCTGTCAAATGGTCTGGCTGGTCTGTCGCTGCTGCCTCGACTATCCCGGTCGAACGATCGAGCTGGTCTGTCACTGCGACCCCGATTGTCTTGATCGAATGGTTTAGCTGGTCTGTCACTACTACTGCGACGGTCTCGATCGAATGATTTCGCTGGCCGTCCACCACCATATTGACCTTCTCGAATAACCGGTTTGCGGGGTTGATTGTTGCCGAATTTATCGGCTCTCCCGATTGGTTTTGGTCGATCATCTTCTGCCGGCCGATCAAAAGACCCCGCATCATCGCGGCGATCACGGCGCGGACGATCAGGACGACCACCTTCAAAACGGGGTGCGTCCGATCGATCGCGAGGCGCAGAGTCATCCCGGCGACTGGATTTAAATTTGCCGCCCAATCGCGCTTTTCGTGGTTTAAACGTCATAATAATATTTCTCAGTTAGGAAGTAGCGGGTACAAGACTAATTTCTGCCAATAGCTCTTGTAAACGCTGTGGATTAGTAAGATATAAATAGCCAATCAATGTTTCTAGACTGGTAGCTTGCTGATAAATTTCTGGATCTAACCGGCGCGGGCCACCACCGGCAGCATTGCGGCCACGCTTGAGCCAATTCAACTCTGGCTCGGTCAGTTTCGGTAATAATACTTGCAAATGTTGAGCTTGAGTTTCAGCTCTAACTTGAGATACCACTTCTTGATGATAAGCATGGGAGCGCTTCAATGGCAGCAAAAAAACAGTGCGCACATACAGCTCATAAACAGCATCCCCTAGATAAGCTAGGGACACTGGTGACAATTGATTAACAGGTATCACTCGATCGCCAATCACTGGTAAGTTAGGCCATAAATTTTCCTCTTCACCCAAATCGATCACTAAAATTAATTAAGTAGTAAATAGACAAATGCATTGAACCAATATCATAGCAACTGCAATGGGCAACTGTTACGAACATTCTGAAGTTGCCCATTTAGGTTGCTTGCTACACTAGCTAGCTGGTAGTTTTTCGATAGCGGCTTCTACCGAAGATTGCAAAGATAAAAACTGTTCGAGGCGAACCAGCTTCACAGTTTGAGTGACTCGTGCATTAGCC
>JAYUSR010000030.1:0-7577 GCA_043755575.1 Synechococcales cyanobacterium | reverse complement strand
TAATTGCCTGGTTTGAGGCTGATAGTAAACGACAACTAAAGCAGGGTAAAGATCCAGCTACTTTACAGTGGTGATGCGGTCCTCCAACAGTTCATGTTTCAGCGTTAACTACAGAATTTTTCTACACAACGGGCAAACATTTCCACCCCCACCATCAAGGCTGTTTCATCAAAATTAAAGCGGGGATGATGATGGGGATAGGCCAAATCTTGATCAGAATTAGCTGAACCTAAGAAGAAGTAACATCCCGGCACCTCCTGCAAAAAGAAAGACATATCTTCACCACCCATGGTTTGGCATTCCGGCACAACGCCCAAAGGTGTATCGACAAGATCAATCGCAATCGACTTCACCAACTCAGTGACCCGCTGATCATTAATTACAGCTGGATAGGTTGCTGTATAGTCCAACTGATAGGTCGCCTCATAAGCTTCACAAACCCCTTTGATCACAGCTTCAATCCGCTGCTGAAAGAATCCTTCTAACTGGGGATTGAAGTAGCGGACGGTGCCACGCAGCTGGGCAGTGTCGGCAATCACATTTCTGGCCGTGCCCGATTTAAATTCTCCGATGGTGATGACGGCTGAATCGATCGGATCGACATTGCGAGAGACGATCGACTGAAGAGCATTCACAATCTGCGCTCCCACCAACACCGCATCCACAGTTTGATGGGGCATTGCGCCATGACCACCCCGCCCTTGAATTGTCAGGTCAAACTTTTCGACTGCCGCCATCAACGCTCCACTGCGGACTCCGATCGTGCCCAAGGGTAAATTATTCCAAAGATGCAAACCCACGATGGCATCAACTTCCGGGTTTTTCAGCACCCCTGCTGCAATCATCGGTTTCGCACCACCAGGACCCTCTTCGGCTGGTTGAAAGATGATTTTGACAGTCCCGGCAAAATCATTCCGATGCTTGGATAAATAACAGGCTGTCATAAGGGCGATCGCTGTGTGGCCATCGTGACCACAGGCGTGCATCATCCCATCATGCTGAGATTTATAATCTACATTATTTTCTTCTTGAATTGGTAGAGCATCCATATCTGCTCGAATGGCTAGCCCCTTCAGATCGAAGCTGGTCTTTTTTCCTTGCAAAATTGCCACCACCCCAGTTTTGGCAATCCCTGTCTGGTGCTGAATGCCCCATTCTTGCAGCTTCTTTTGGATTAGCTCAGCGGTCAGTTGCTCTCGAAAGCCTAGTTCAGGGTGTTGGTGCAGCTGTCGCCGCAAAGCTACTAGTTCTGGTTGTAGAGCTTGAATTTCTGGCCGAATCTTGTTCAGATCGATCGGCTGCACTGGGTCATTAGTAGCAAAGGATGTTCGATCGAACATAGAAAATGGTGGTTGGGACTGTAACTATCTTACTGCAACACCACTAACAGCGTTGATAGTGAATGATGCCCAGATATTCTGACCGGATTTGAAACTTATTAAGCCGAAAAATTTTAGAGTATTTGTCTTAATAATCACTTGCAAATTATTATCAAAACTTTTATGATAACTATTGATATATTTTATCAATAAATTCAGATATCAGGCTTAATATAAAATCAATGAATAAGAAAATCAAACTCGGTATTGCTCTCACCGCAACGATTATTGGTGGTTTGGCAGTAGTAAATTATCAAACCGTCCGTAACACGCTGCAAGTAGATCCAGCACTTGCCCAGTCTCAAACCCTCAAAATTGTCTTTCCTAGTCGATCGGGCACCACAGATCTTCAAAATAAAGCTAAAGCCGTAGCCAATTTTCTGAGTAAAGAATTGCAACAGCCGGTCGAAGCGGTGGTTGGCGATGACACTGCAGCAGTAGAAGCCTTGCGAGCCAATCAGGCTGATGTCGCTTTTTTGAGTAGCCGCCCCGCCCTGAAAGCTCAGCAACTAGCTAATGCCCGGTTATATTTGGCAGAAGTGCGATCTACCTATTCTGGTGGACATACTTATAAATCAATCTTTGTAGTTCCCAAAAATAGCTCTCTCAAATCTGGCACCGGAAAAGCTACCCTCAGTCAACTTAAGGGTAAGAAAATGGCCTTTACTTCTCCCACCTCTGGCTCAGGCTTCATTTTCCCAGTAGCTGAGTTAGTGAAACAGAAACTAGTACCTGATCGCGATCGGCTAAATGGTTTCTTGGGACAGGTCAGTTATGGTGGCGGCTATGATAAAGCTTTACAAGCCGTATTGAGAGGTCAAGCCGATGTTGCCACCGTCTCCGAATACGCTTTAGGATCTCCTTATATTACACCGGCTGAAGCGAGCAGTCTGCGCGTAATGTACAGCATTCCTGGTGTTCCAGCTCACGGTGTGGCGATCGATGATGACGTTTCAGCTGGCACTCGAAATAAGCTGATTGCCGCTATGTTGAAATTAAATCAACCAGCCAATAACCAATTACTACAATCTCTTTACAACTCCACCAAGCTGGTCAAAGTCGATCATGACCAGCACTTAAAGCCAATTCGGATCGCTCTTCAGAACGCTGGAATGCAACCATAATATTGTTGTCTAAAAAATACATGGTGGGTACTGCCCACTCTACCCACTAGTGAGTAAAGCAAATAGCGAAATATTTGTGGCTAGGACTGAAACAGATGGACAAATAAACAAAAGTGATTTTGCCCTAGCCGTTGTTTGTCAGGAAATCGTCAGCCGGGCGAAAATTGGGAATAGACCAGTCTTAGACGGCATTGACTGCCAGATTAAACAGGGTGAATTTGTGGCCATTCTAGGTTTGAATGGTGCGGGTAAATCTAGTTTGTTGCGGGCGATCGCCGGATTGTTGCCGCTGCAATCGGGGAATATTTTGATTAACGGTATTCCTTTAACACCGCGTACTCTGACCCCAGCCCGTCAACACTTAGCGATGCTGTTTCAGGGGGGTGGCTTAATCCCTCAGCTTTGCGCTCTCGATAACGTCTTATGTGGAAAACTGGGGGCATTCTCGGGATGGCAAACCCTGAATGGATTTCCGCCGAGTGAGCGGCGCACCGCCTTAGAATTACTCGATCGACTGGGAATCGGTGAACTGGCTGGCCAACCCACCCATCAATTGAGTGGCGGACAACGGCAACGGGTGGCCATCGCTCGCGCCTTAATTAAATCACCACGGATTTTATTGGCCGATGAGCCAGTGACTGGTTTAGATATCATGGCCATTCAACAAGTGATGAAAACTCTTGCTCATCTCCATCAAGAAGGGATGACGATTGTGACTGTGTTGCATGATTTAGCTTTGGCTAGTACCTATGCCCAAACAGCGATCGTGATTGATCAGGGTCGAGTCGTCTATCATGGTGACACTCAGAATTTGAGTACCAAATTTGAGAAATTAATTAGCAACTAAGGCAGATTTCTTATCAAAAGTAACGTAATTGTCAAAGTAGCAATTTTGCTGGCCGTGATCGGAGTCTATAGCTGGGCTTGGCAGGGCTTGAAGATTGATCTGAAATCTTTACAAGATAGTGGCGGGTATATTACCGATTTCATTTCCCGGTTATTTCCCCCAGACTTATCTATCTTGGACGTAGCATGGCAAAGATTGCTAGAAACTATTCAAATGTCATTGTGGGGAACGACGCTAGGGGCAATCATTTCCCTGCCGATCGCCATTTTGTCGGCAAGCAATTTAGCTCCTTGGTGGGTGAGGTGGCTGGCTAATTTTGTGCAGAATGTGGTGCGATCGATTCCTTCGATTATTTTGGGCTTGATCTTTGTGGCGGCGACGGGTTTGGGCGCTCCGGCTGGAACTCTAGCCTTAGGAATTTATACGATCGGCTATTTGGGGAAGTTTTATCAAACGGCTATTGAATCAGTCGATCGCTATTCTCTGGAAGCTCTGCAAGTAAGTGGTGCTTCCTGGTTACAAATTGCCCAATATGGGGTAATGCCCCAAGTTTTGCCGCTGTTATGGGGCTACACCCTGTATATGTTTGAATACAATATCCGGGCAGCTTCGGTGTTGGGTGTGGTGGGCGCTGGGGGCATTGGTTTTGAGTTGGTCAATTATATTCGCGGGTTTGAATACAATAAGGCTACGACCATGATGTTGGTGTTGCTGGTGGTGGTGACGACGATCGATATATTTAGCAGTCAATTGCGCCGTCGCTTAGAGCGGCAATAAATCATGGGATACGATGAATAATACATTGCAGCTATACGCTGAGGAATCCCCAATATGTTGGCTACCTCTAACCAATATGATGAGCAATCATCAGCATTAGGTTCTACGGAACAACGAACTTGTCTACATCATATTAGCTGGCAACTATTTGAACAGCTTCTAAATGAAATTGGTGATGATCGGTCAGTGCGATTGGCTTATTACCAAGGGATTATCGAATTTATGACTCCTCTTTTTGCCCACGAGCAGAGTAATCGCCTGATTGAGCGAGTTGTAAATACCTTAGTGGAAGAGAAGGGGCTGGAGTGTACTCCGGCAGGGTCAATGACTATTAAGCGTGCTGACTTGTCTGCGGGTAAAGAGCCGGATTCTTCTTTTTATATTCAAAATGAGCAGCTGGTGAGGGGCAAGATCCGCTTGGATTTTAGCCAAGATCCGCCGCCAGATTTAGCTGTTGAAGTTGATATTACACACAGTGCGATTAATCAGCTGGCGCTGTATGCGGCTCTGGGCGTTCCTGAATTGTGGCTTTATGATGGCCAATCTTTGACTTTTTATCAGTTAAAAGATGGTGTGTATATGGTGGTGGACAGGTCACCTACTTTTCCTGAGTTAGAACCAGCGCGGGTGTTGGATTTTTTGGCGGAATGTCAAATTGTGGGGGTGAGTGGTGCGGTTCGATCGCTGCGTCAATGGATTAGATTCACTTCATCAGATCAAGTCGCTCAAGCATAAATTTAGTCTAGTTACACAGCCTGTCGCGTGGAAAGTTGTCTGTACCAAGTTCGATATTTGCGATAAATTTCATTATCTTTTCCTCTAACCATACCAAGGAAGTTTATTTTTCCTCGAAGTACTTCCTGAAATGGAGGAATCTCTTCCTTCGCTATGCCTAGTTCTTTCGATCGCATTTCAATATATTTTTGTTGGGCTGACTCTAACCCAAATTTATCCCATACCTGAAGCATGGAACTAATTTTCCTAATATATTCACGCTTTACATTGGGGAATTGATTTACGGTTAATCCTGTTACTTCTTGGCGCTGACTTTTATGTTGTAATCTAGTTTTACTCTCGTTCGGGTTAAATCCATTACCTTGAATTATTGATACTAATTTTTCACCTAATACGATTTTTGATGTGCTTTCTAAAGTGTCTTTATACAATAATTGTTTCGGTAAATTGGTTAGATTAGTTGAGAAAGTAATGTCATCCGCATATCGTGTATAAGTACATCTACAATCTTTTGCTAATAACCTAAGTTGACTATCCATTCGGGCACAAATCATATTAGAAATAATGGGAGAGGTAGGGGCACCTTGAGGAAGTTTGTTCGAATAGCAGCAAATTTGTGCCAGAACTGTTGCAACCTCTTTTGTACAATTGTAAGGAGGTGCTATGAATACTCCTCTTACTCGCCCAAAATGAATACTGTTAAAGAAATCTTGTAAGTCAATATTAAGAACAAATCTTTTATGTAGATGCAGTTCTGCATTAGTAACGATGCTTCGACCAGGCGAAAACCCATGAACAGTAGCTTTTGGCTCATAAACACTATATAGAACCTGGCTAAGCTTTCTTTGTATGATTTTTTATGCTGTTGCAGGAGCTGATATTACCCTGGATTTTCCAGATTTTTTATGGATTAAAAACTCTTTATATTTTTTAGTTTCAGATACTTTATGAATATGATAAATTAGCCTATCATACGAAATATCTAAAATTCTAGCGACATCTTTTAAAGTCTTGAGTGAGTAGAAATCTTTTTTTAACTCATCACAATTCCTGTATAAAATTACAGTTGAATTTATTTTGTTAAGTCTATGACGAAACATCTTTAATTTTGAATGAAAAGCAGAAAAAACATCTGTAGATATATCCACGTTTTCTGCAGAGCATTGGTAGCTATTACAGTAATGTACACACAGGAAAACAGCAGCGGATACCCAAACGAGAGTATAATGATGCCGTTGAAATAAACTATTGCATTTAGTCAATAGAAATCGATATTTTAATCTACAGATGTTCTATATAGAATATCATAAATTAATCCAAAAAAGTTAATTACTTCCAAAATACATTTTTTTGTACACTTGCCTTTTCTCGTAATTTGATGTTCGATACTTAGGCTCAATGCTCAATGATTTTTTGTATGAAATAATGCTTTCTTCATACTTTTTCAGCCTTCGCAAAATCAAGCCATGTTCTCTATGCATTACATAGTTATCTGGAGAAGGAGGATTCAGTGCAAGTGCTCTGTTATATGACTGCACAGCTTCGCTATATTTTTTTAATTTAAATAGAGCTTTTCCTTTTTTCCACCAAATATTGTAATCTGTATCTTCTATTACCAGTGCTTTTTCATAAGCATCAACTGCTTTATCATAATTTCCTGATTGCTCTAATTTATTATTTTGTTTGTTTTTTATTTTATAGTCTTCAGGCTGTATGGTAGAAGCTCTTTTGCAAGCATCATTTGCTTCATTTAAACGACCTAGATTCCCAAGTAAATCAGCCTTTTTTGTCCATAATTTTACATTGTTTTCATCTATTTTCATAGCCAAATTACAAGAGATTAGTTTTCCCTCTAGATCTTCACGTATTGCTTCATCATGTCTATTCAAAAATGTGGGCAGATGATAATCTGCAATTCCTTTTCTTTGGAGAAGATTACAGCTCAAATCATAGGAATCTTTGATTGTTCTTTTCGAACCTATCTGATAATAGAATTCTTTACGAAAAGTAATGATATTGATACTGTCAAGATTTTGACTAATGCCAATAACAAAATCAATATGTTTAACGATTTCTTTGGCTTGACTTTCTAGATAGCAACCATTCAAGAGAATACATCTGATATTATTGTTATGATATTTGAACAAATTAGCTATTAGTTTTTCTGGTTCTCTAGTTGTGTCTTCTCTAGAGTCCATTTCTAATGTTACACCTTCAATTCCATTCTCGTATCCAGAAAAATCGACAATATAAGGTTTCATTGCTGATAATTCTTGAGAGATATCAATAGCACTTGTGTCAAATCTATCCTGAATATCAAATAACTGATTGTGGTAAGCCTTAGCCCGATTTAAAGCTTCTCTGATTTCTCTAACGCCAGTCCTACTCCGATGGATTTCAGTGTTGTTTGGGTTAGCAGAAAGCATAAGAATCGTCTTAACAGTCTGCGTTTCCTGTGATGGCTCACCATAATGGTGATGTATTCCTCCAATAATATTTTTGTTGTCAGAGCCTGTCTGAGTTTGATAATTATTGCCATCAAAATTAGTTTGATTCATTACTTTAGATTTGGAAAGCACTGAAAACACGGAATTCCAACGTTGATCTTGTTGATGAAATAGACCTCCTGCGAAAGTCTGATAGAGTTGTAGAGTAGATAGAAATTCAATTAACCGAAAGTGAGTTACAAACAAGCTAAAAATTTAGAGCCGACAG
>JAYUSR010000029.1:0-2585 GCA_043755575.1 Synechococcales cyanobacterium | reverse complement strand
CACAGTTTATACCGATCGGTATAAACTGTGGTAGCATGAATGTTGTTCGATTCAAGACCGCAAACATTGACTCGATTTGCAAACTTAGGAAATAATTTATGCCAAATAGTTTTTCTATTCACACAATCGATACTGCCTCCTTGGCTGCAAAACCTTTGCTAGAAGGGGCAAAAAATGCCTATACCTTCATTCCAAATCTGCTTGCGACTATGGCTGAGGCTCCCGCATTATTAGAGGGCTATATGACACTTGCGGGGATCTTCAACAAAACAAATTTGTCTGAAACCGAGCGTCAAATCATTTTAATGACTAATAATAGACTTAATGGCTGTGTCTATTGTATGGCAGCTCACACGTCAATTTCTCAGGGTGCGGGTGTGTCGAGCGACGTGATTGAGTCATTACGCACTGGCGAACCTATTGCCGATTCAAAACTAGAAGCATTGCGTAAATTTACTATTGCGATCAACGAATCGCGTGGTTGGCCCACGGAAAATCAAATCAATGCATTTTTGGCGGCTGGTTATTCCAATCAAACTGTGTTGGAGGTGATTTTGGGTACTAGCTTAAAAGTGATGTCAAACTACACTAATCACATTGCAAGCACGCCAGTTGATGACGCATTTAAGGCAAATGCCTGGAATGATGCTGTTGTAAAAGCAAAATAATATAGCGAATTCTATTCGCCCCAGCACTAAAAGGAATAAACTCAATGCTGCTCGATACCCCGATCTGTGATTTCGGTTGGAAAGCCCCTGACTTCACCTTAGTAGATTTTAATAGCAAGCCATTTACCATGTCACAGAACCTTGGTGATAAAGGCTTGCTGGTTATGTTTATCTGCAATCACTGCCCATATGTACAGGCGATCGCCAAACGACTATCGACAGATGCTCGCACGCTGATAGCCGAAAGCATTAATGTAGTTGCAGTCATGTCGAATGATTATCACTATGTGCAAGCCGATTCACCCATTAATATGAAGCACTTCGCGGATCAGCATAACTTTACCTTTCCTTATTTAGTTGATGAAGGTCAGCATGTTGGCCGTGCCTACGGCGCAGTCTGTACCCCTGACTTTTTTGGACTTAATAATCAAGGGGATTTACAGTATCGTGGGCGTTTCGATGATGCCCGCGCGGGTGCTAACTCTAACCGCGAATCTGAACTATTGTTGGCCATGCGACAAATTGCCCGCACTGGCAAAGGGCCACGTGAACAATTTGCGAGCATGGGTTGCTCAATTAAATGGAGCTAAGTTCGAGAATAATCTTTTGTTAAGATATGCTTCAATAAGTAGTATGATTAAGCACAGAAATGTAACTGTAGATATAACCAGTTGATTAATTCATAGTATTCCCATTAACAAATACAGGTGTTTAAACATGCAAACTCAGCTTACGATCGAAATAGAAAGTCTTTCTCCAAAAAATGGTACTCCGCTTACTCCTGCCTGGTTTGGATTTCACAATGGTTCATTTGATACTTATGACCGAGGTCGCCCGGTTTCTACGGGAGTAGAAAGAATTGCGGAAGATGGTGATGCGACAGCACTTAGTGCTGAATTCTTACAATCAGGTTTTGGTAATGTTCAGGGTATTGTTACAGGCGCATCTGGCATTATTGGAATTGGGGAATTGGCTACTGCGACCGTTACTGTAAACAGCCAAGATCCAAACAGTCGCTACTTTAACTATGCTGCCATGGTTTTGCCTAGCAATGATTTTTTTATTGCTAATGGTAATGAGCGAGAACATCAAATTTTTGATGCCCAGGGCAACTTTATTGGTGGTGATTTCACTGTTTTGGGTAGCCAGATTCTAGATGCTGGTACCGAAGTCAATGATGAAGTTTCTGCCAACACAGCTTTTTTTGGACAGCAAACGCCCAATACTGGTGTGACTGAAAATGGCGTAGTAAAGTTAGCTAGTGGCTTTATTTCCGGTGGTCCAATACTTAGCACTCCTGAGTATGCTAATGCTAACTTTACTGACCCTAACTATAAAATTGCTCGGTTCCGCATTTTTAATACTGTCAATGGCACTGATGGTAGAGATGAATTAAACGGTACTGACCGGGATGATTGGATCAGTGGTAATGCTGGCAATGACAAGTTATCCGGTGGCCTTGGTAACGATAAGCTATTTGGTGGCCTAGGAAGAGATATCATTAGTGGTGGCAGTGGAGATGATTATCTCTACGGCAATGAAGGTAATGATTTACTTACTGGTGACAATGGTGCTGACCGACTATTTGGCGGTGCTGGCATAAATACCCTTACAGGTGGTGCTGGTAAAGATACATTTATTTTAGCAGCCGGTGTGGGGGTAGATAATATTACCGACTTTAGTGTAGGTAGTGGTGATTTGTTAAGCCTATCTGGTGGCTTGAGTTTTGATGATTTAACTATTTCACGAAATGGTCGAAACACAGTGATTAGTTTTGGTGGTTATGAACTTGCTGTATTAAGAAATACAAATCCTAATAGTATTAGCAATGCGACTTTTACCAGCATCTGAATTCCCATCTAATTCACAATCAAAATCTTAACAAAGATATCAAAGCCACAAATAAATAGATTGAGG
>JAYUSR010000028.1:0-25534 GCA_043755575.1 Synechococcales cyanobacterium | reverse complement strand
GGCCAGAGCTATCCACAAAATCGATTTTAGACAAGTCCAAGATAATGTTGGCTGGACCTTCATCAATCAGCTTCCCAATCACTTTTTGAAAGGTTGGCTCGGAAAAAGCATCCAATAGACCAGTTAGTCGAAATAATTGGCAATTATCTCTGACTTCTCTGGTACCGCGCAGACTGACGGTGAGAATAAGTGTTTCAGCGATGATCGCCTCCTCATGGTTTCTGATTCAAATAGAGTTGAGAATATAACAGTCTTGGGGACACGAATCAACTTTCTGTAACAGTTTTTTGCGTGCGGGCTTGGCGCATCTGATCAACAAACTGCGCAAACAGATAGTCGGCATCATGGGGGCCGGGGCTGGCTTCCGGATGGTACTGCACCGAAAAGAAGGGTAAAGTCTTATGACGTAGCCCGGCGATCGTGCGGTCGTTCAAATTAAGGTGGGTCACTTCCACTTCGGCACTCATCGACTCGGCGGCGATCGCAAAGCCATGATTTTGGCTAGTAATTTCTACTGGCTGGTCAGCTAGCCCCGCCGGTTGATTTAAACCCCGATGACCAAACTTCAGTTTGAACGTCTCTGCCCCCAGAGCCAAGCCCAAAATTTGATGACCCATGCAAATACCGAAAATCGGCTTTTGAGCCTGGAGTAATTCTTTGGCAGTAGCAATTCCTGCTGTGACAGCAGCTGGGTCGCCAGGACCATTAGAAAGAAAAATACCATCAGGATTGTGACTGAGGATTTCAGCGGCACTGGTATGGGCAGGCATCACTTTTACTTGGCAACCGTGACTGGCTAAGCGGTGCAAGATGTTGCGCTTGATCCCAAAGTCTAGGGCAATTACTTTAAAAGTCTCATTGGTGATTGACCTATCCTGAAATTCCCAGGCGGTATCGCTAGGCGTTGACCAATCATAAGCAGTGGTGGTGCTGACCACATTTACCAAATTCAATCCATCCATGTTGGGCGCTGTTTGTACTTGAGCCAACAACAAGGCGGGGTCTAAGATTTCACTAGAAATTGCTCCATTCATCGCGCCTACCACCCGCAGTTTTCGCGTTAGCGCTCTGGTGTCAATGCCGTAAATACCGGGAATGTTGTGCTGTTGCAAATAGTCGGGCAAGGATTGAGTCGATCGCCAATTACTAGGTCGTTGGCAAATGTTCCGAGCAATCACCGCCTGAATTTGCGGCCGGTCGGATTCCTCATCGGCCTGATTCACGCCAGTATTGCCTAATTCTGGATAAGTAAAAGTAACAATTTGACCATGGTAGCTAGGGTCAGTTAGTACCTCCTGATAACCAGTCATACCAGTATTAAAGACTACCTCACCTACTGTAGTACCGGTAGCCCCAAATGACCAGCCTGGGTAAGTAGTCCCATCAGCTAAAACTAACAGTGCTGGTTGTACAGAAGAAGCCGCCATTGTGTCTGCCTGGAAATAAAGCGAGGCAATTATAGCATACATCTAGAGACTTGTCGCAAATTAAGAATTTCTTTTCGGCAATACTTTTTACACACAAATTGTACACGAACGGAAAATTACTTCTGCCTGATGTAATTCGAGATAAAACATTAATATCTAAGAATATAGTCTATGAAGTCTTGCTTACCAGCAATTATTGAGAAGTCAAGGCTTGTAGTGGTACAAGATTTAAATTATAGTGATAGGGGCACATCAAAATTAAACTAATCTCAGAACGTAGCCTTTAATACAAATCAAACTCTGAAGCTGGAAAAGTTTCTGAAATTTCTCTCAGAAAACAGGTAAATTATAATAGGTTTTAAAAAGTGTAAATTCGGGCAGTTTTCCTAGATTGTATTCCACACAAAGACGAAATTTTTAATTCCTTTGTCCTGGCAAACAAAGCACTTCTAAACCTTTTCACTCAACCACTAAAACCTGAGCCACTAAGTAAATTAGGATTTGAGATACACCCGTCACAACTTCATACTCTATGTAAAATCTTGAAAGCATGTATGTAAACAACATGATAAAAATTATAATCTGTGATGTAGAGCCACTTACAGAAATTGGTATTTGTACTATTATAAATCAAGAAGAAGATTTAATCTTTACTGGCAAGGCAAAAAATGAATCTGGAGTTCAAGAATTAAATCAAAAGCTCCAGCCAGATATACTAATACTAGGTACAAACTTATCTAATTTCGTACCACCTCAGTTAATAGATTACATGTATGAGCACTGTCCTAAATTAAAAATATTAGCACTAGCTAAATATGATGAAAGCTACTTATCGATGATTCTAGGGAAACATAATTTAGCAGGCTGTGTTTTAAGCTCTGAAGAGCCACAAGTATTAGTTAATGCTATCCGCAAAGTAGCTAAAGGTTATGCATGGTATAGCCATTCTGTAGAGAAACTTGTTCAACAGAAGCTAAGCAATAAAAAACAAGATGGAAAATTCATTCTAACAGACCAAGAGGTGCAAATTGTTGGTCTGATATCACAGGGTCGGAGTAATACTCGTATTGCTTCTGAGTTAAATCTGGGTTATCAGACAGTTCGTAATTACATCAGTCGCATCTATAGTAAATTAAACATAAACTCACGAAGCGAGGCGATTATATGGGCGATGAAGTATAGCTCAGCTAAATGATGAAGTATAGCTCAGCTAAATATCGAGAATAATGTCTTGAGCTGAAAACCTAAAAATTGATTACATAAGTAAGTTTCAAGAAGTTACATATGTAACTATACAAGCTTACCAACACAAGACTAACATTAATGAGCATCGTGCTTTTTGAAGCACTGTGGACATTGCTAAATCTACCTACAACAAAAAGGAGAGAATCATGAAATCGAAAAGTTCTCAAGAGTCAAAGCAGGTAATACTTGAAGCCCCTGATTTTGAAGTGATTGGCACTCTCGATCACATAGTACTTGAATCCGGTTATAACAATGATGATGGCTGGGGTTGGAGTAGACGAGCTTTCTAGTTGCTCCTTTGCTTTTTTGGCTATGAATAATGTATTCCATTTTCTAGTCAGGAAATCACAAGGCTTGGAGCTTACGCAGATGCATAAGCTCCAAGCTTTTTAGACAATGTCTATTTCGAAAATCCTTAGTCGTTAAGCAAGTTTTCAATTCTTATGTTAGTACGAAGTAGCCAGACTGAATTAAGTACAGTGTATCTTAATGTGACTTAAACTACTTGTTTTATAGGTTGTAAGTGATTCCAAGATAATGAATAATTGTGCTGAAAACTCAACGCAAAGCTAGCTCTAACATTGACTTTCTCAAGTTTTTGTTTAGAATGAAATAGCCATGTGACCTACCTTATGCTCAACTTTTCGTTCATGGGCGAATCTGTTTGTGTTGTAACGATATCAACCAGGAAAATGGAGAAATATTTTTAGTATGACAAACCTGCATTCACTTGACCTTTTTGCAACAATCGCCATTGGCTATCCTACCCATAGTAAAGATATTCCTAATCACTCTATTCCCGAGTGGTTAAAAGCATCTGTAAGCGCGGCTTCTACATTATGTGCATTTGACTATGGAGGTTCAAGTGAAGCGGAACTTAGTCTAAAAAGAACTAAGAGCATATATGAAGAGTACAAGGACGTACCTATTAGCATAGCTATACTTAAAGCTCGCAGAGATAGTACATTGTTAAGAACTCTTATGCGGCTCGTTTTTGGAACGCGAGCCTGCTTTGCTGAGTCTTTTGCTATTTGTGCAGGTTTAAGACGTTTGGGCTTTTTTGATAGCTATGTTGTTGTTGGATATGCCAGGATAGAATTATTCGCTCCTACCGATTTGCACGCTTGGGTAGAGTTCAGAGGAGAGCCAGTTAGTGATACAGCTGAAGTAAAGTATGCATACGTTGAACTAAGGAGATATTCTTGACCGTCCTCGAATTGCCTTCGCGTCCGAAGCTAAGATAATGCACGAAAACGTGCTTTTTAAATATATGGTTGTGGTGTTTTCTAAAGTATCTTTTAACCTACGTGAGAGATTTGTCAATGCCGAAAGCAAAACACAGGTTAAAGAAAGTTTTTCAATTAGATCCAGACTTTCAACGGTATATGGTTCTGGGTAAAAAGGTTTGGAAACTAACTATTCTTGGTATCCTTGCTAGTGGTCTACAAGGTCTAGCTAATTTAGGATTCCCGCTGCTAAATAGATTGTTGATTGACCAAGTACTTCCTTCTAAGAAAGTGGAGTTTCTTCTCATTATCTGTATTGGTTTTTTACTAGTAGCCATCTGTATCGTAGGACTTGATTTTCTTAGTTCCTATCTAGGAAGAACATCGTCGGAAAAGGTAACATTATCGTTGCGAGAGAAAATAACAACTCATGCTTTGCGGTTGGGTCTTGATGAACGAGAGTTTATGGTTTCAAGTAGTGCGGCTCCATTAATTGCGGTGGATGCTCCAATGGTAGGGGGCATATTTGGAGACGTACTCCAGCAAGGTGTTTTCCAAGTGCTGCGCTTTTTAGGAGCCGTCTTTTTGATTGCAGTAATTAATTGGCAGCTACTAGTGGTAACACCGATCATGATTCTGATGTTAACTGCTAGTCCTATGCTTATGCGAAAGCATCTAATAGATGCATCCCACAACAACCAAGAAGCTGAGACTACTGTATTAACTAGTTCTTCTGAGTTTTTTACTGATGTACTGAGTTTAAGAGCTGCTTTTGCGACTTTTTGGGCAGAAAAAATACTTAGGAAGAAATTCGAAAACAGGCTAGATACACAATTGAGAATGGAGCGTGTAGCTATAGTTTCAAAAATTGGTTATGTGGCTTTGTGGATAGTTTATGGTGTTACCTATTTTTTCGCGGGCTTATTGGTTTTTCAAGAAAGGCTATCTTTTGGTGATGTCTTAGCATTAGGTCAACTTATGGCAAGTCTCGCATTCCCAAGTCAATCGCTTGGTGATGTTTACAGTTCTTACACTACTGCTTCAGCCTCATTACAAAGAATCGACAAGTTTCTAGCTAGAGAAGCCATTGAGTTATTTCACAAAAAATCTGGAGCACAATACAGCATAACTGAGAGTGTTAGTATTGAGAATGAAAAATTTTGCTCAGCTCTTCCTCTCACTTGTCACAACATCAAACTGTTGCTTGGAAGTGGGGAATTGGTGCTGCAAGATGTGAACATCGCTGTTGAGAAAAGTGATTGGATCGCAGTTGCTGGTGCAAGCGGAGCAGGGAAATCAACATTTGTAAGAATACTAGCTGGACTCCAGATTCCAACGAACGGTTATGTTATGGCTGGAAAAAGACTACTGTCGGACTGGGATGAAGAATCATTTCGGATAAGAGTGGGTTTTGTGAATGGCGATACAAACCTTTACACTGGATCACTGTTTGATAACGTCGCTCTTGGCAGACCAGAAGTATCGCCAGAAACTGTTTATTCACTTTTGGAAATGTTAGGAGCTATGAACATTGTCAACAGATTAGACGGAATCCATAGTCTAATTGTGGAAGGTAAGAAAAAATTGAGTAGCGGTGAGCGACAGCGAATTGGTCTTGCTAGAGGACTTGCTGCCAGCCCTGATTTACTGATTCTTGACGAGGCTACAAATGCACTTGATAGTCAAGCCGAAGTCAATTTATTTCAAAATCTTAGAAAAAATTTTCCTCAACTTACTGTGCTCCTAATTAGCCATCGCCTATCAACAATACTGGAATGCGACAGAATTATCGTGATTGATAAAGGCGGTATCAGTCAACAAGGAATGCCGTCTGCACTTTTATCCCAGGAAGGTCTGTTTAGGAAATTGGTTCACAGTCAAATTGTCGATAGCCATAGACCTTAATCCAGTCTGTATCAAACAATAGGTAGCTCTTTGTGAAGGGGATTACAGGTCTAAAAATTATTTTGATTTAGTAATCCTAATATAGCGCAGTGATTGCGTTTTTCAACTTAAGTGCCTATTTAGGTCAATTATAGATAGCCTCACTTTAGACTGAATATCCTCAAATTCTCAAGAAAAAATCAAAAATCACACCTAGTATCTTAATTTTATGCAATCACCTTCATCACTTACTCATTTTATGGGATTGGCTGGTGTGTTTCCATACATAGCAGCACGGGATTCCATCTTGAACTGGAGTATTTTACCCATCCTCGATTCAAGCAGTCTACAGCAAAATTCTTCCGCACTACTATCCAACAAACTTTTATTAGAGCAATCTCTGCATCCCTTTCTTGAACTACAAACCAGTCAGACAGAATTCTGTAATTCCACGCTGCGTGTGGTCATATGTGGGACAGTTCGGATTAGAACACAGGAATTTGGTCGCGACGATAACATGCTTTCTCATCTTCACGCTCTTCAAAAATTTCTTGATTTGGGAGACTCACCACGTTTTGGCGACCTAGATGGTGACTTTTCGATAACTTATTTGCCTCCAGACCGCTCATGTTGCTTCATTTATCGCAGTGTTGTGGGAACAAGATCTGTTTACTATCGCTTTTTAAAAAATCACTTTCTTTGGTCTACGAATCCTACTGATTTATTTCTTAATGAGGGGCCTTCAATTAGCTCGATAGATATTGATTTGCTACCTGCTCTGGCGGTAGCTGGGGACATTTGTCCGAGCCGTACTTGCTATCATGATATACAAAGAATACCTTCTGGCTATTGCCTTCAAGTTTTGTGTGATGGCTCATATAGAGTTAGTATCGATGACTTTGTAGTTCGTGACAACACAGAGCTAGAACTTTCCGAAGCTGTTAACCAATTAAGATCACTTATCGGAACTGCGGTGCATAAAAAGTTAGCAGGCTCTTCTAAGGTAGGCATTCTGCTGAGTGGGGGTTTTGACTCAGCCGTTGCAGCTTTTGAAGCAGCAAGAGTAACGGAAAGCGTTACGGGAATTCATTGGAATTGGAAAGAGCTGAGCATACTCCGCGATGAACAGATCGCAGCACAGAGCGTAGCAAACAAATTGGGTATTGAACTTACAGTGAAAGACTTTAGCAATTCAATAGGTGTGGATGGAGATTATCTCAAGTGCATGAGCAATCCAACAGTACCTTTTACTAATTCATTTTTCCATTGCTTTCTGAATTCTGCTGTTACAGCAAATGAACTAGGGATTTCTGTAATTGCCAGCGGTCATCTGGGTGATACCTTATTTCAAGGTCATTGGAGTGATCCTATTTTAGCAAAGCTGATGCCAGCAAAAAGTCCTTTAACTTTAATGAAGACATTCTGCGCTCTGGTTGCTCGTCACGGACGTATCCAAGCAATCCAGGACTTATGGCAGCTCCTTCAGCTCGACAGGAAGAGACTTCAACCAGAAGAAAATCCTAGAATCGAACTAGGTAGTGTTTGGCTTACCCCAGATGCACTTGAAAAGGCTCAAGAACATGGTCGCTATAGATACTATCGGGAGTTTTCTTCAATTAGTTCCGAAAGTGTCTACCAAAACATCAAGCAAGGAATCAACGCAGAACAAGACACCGGAGTAGTAACGAATGCCTTCTCCCCTCAAGGAGTAGCACTTGTTCATCCTTTTGCAGATCGGGCTTTGATTGAGTTCTGTCTAGGCTTAGGGGTACAACATAGAGCTTGCTTCCATGCAGAGGAAACTATTCAGAAGCTTACTTTGCGACTAGCTTATGTTCAAGATATACCTCAAAGAATCATTGGTAGAGATATTCGCTCTCCTTATGTAGCAGTATCAGAAAGCTACTGTCGAAACAATAGCTCTGAACTTATTCAACTATTGGGCAAAGAATCGCTACTGGCAGAACTTGGGATCATTGATTCTAAGCATATGTTTGAGATACTCAGTAACCCACAAACACTACAGCGTTATGGGCCAGCCCTAATTCGAGTTGCTGGAGTCGAGATGTGGCTGAAATTTCTTGACTCGGGTGACAAAGGACACCAAATGTAATTAAGCCGAACAAATGGCATTAAAATAGAGGGAGAATCTATGTCAAGAAAGTTTTTGGTGCAAATTAGCACATCAGTAAAATCGACAAATGTTAATAAAGTTCAAATCCTCCATGATTACAGAACAGATCTTGTAATTAGATTGAACAAAACTGCTAGTGAAATCTGGGATGCATTGGTAGAGGAGTCATCTTGGGAAGATACTATTCATCGATTTCAATCTAAAACTGGTTGCAAGGAATCTGAAGCAGCTACAGCAGTTACAGAATTTGCGATGAGATTACAAAAAGAAGGCTGGCTCTTTTTGACAGAAGAGGAACTTGACTAACTGAAGTTAATTGTCCACTTTTCCAGGCAAGATCGTATTCATAATCCCAAACTAAGGCTATATTGGAGTGTGAATTATCAGCTTAAAGTGCTATGAGTGCAGCCCAGCCAGCCGTAATCCCCCAAAAGTTTCGATTCGATCGACAACTTTGGAAGAGATTTGTAGAAGTTTCTCAGCCCTATTTCTATCCACCAGGACCAAGGAGTTCGTCGCAATTTTTGTTTTTGGTGTTGACCCAGCTAGTTTTTGTGGTGGCCTTCACCTTCTTTTTCATTGTAGTTTTGGCTTTAGTGGGTTTCCAGTTTGTGCCAAAGCTTTTTGCGGGGTTTACCAAAGAAATCATTTACCTGAAATTTCTCTCCGGCTTGGGGAAAACTCCGGCGGAAATTTTGCAAGGTTTGCTGAGCTTCACACCTTTTTACATATTCTTAGCCCTGATCTTACTGAGTGCTGGTATTTTCTTTGCTTATCGAAACAAACTTAAAGGGCGCGAAAAACAGTGGCTAATTTTAGGGATTTTGCTCTTTTTGGCCTTTATTGTTAGCAGCCTAAACGTTTTAATCAGCTATGTTTTTCGCTTTATTGACAATGCCCTGAATGGCAAAAACCCGCAATTATTCTGGGAAAATTTATGGATTTATGGCATCACTTTAGTCATTGCCATTCCGATTTTGATCGCCTACCGTTACACCCGTCGCCGTTTAGCCTTGTTTTGGCGGGAATGGCTAACGACCAGCTTTTTAGATAGCTACTTTCAAGATCGTGCTTACTATGAGTTAGATTCTAACGCTGCCAATACCGATATAGATAACCCGGATCAGCGGATCACCGAGGATGTGCGCGCCTTTACGGTTACTGTTCTCGACTTAATTTTAGATATTTTGAACTCAGTCTTAGATCTGGTGGCTTTTACCGGAATTCTATATAGCATTTCCAAAGAACTGACCCTGGGGCTAGCTGGTTATGTATCGATCGGAACTTTGCTGGCGGTATCGATCGGGACTAAGCTGATTAAACTCAACTTCAACCAACTGCGGTTTGAAGGGGACTTCCGCTATGGCATGGTGCATGTGCGGGACAATGCCGAATCGATCGCCTTTTATCAAGGGGAAAGTCTAGAGCGCCGTCAAGTCGAAGGGCGACTCGGCCAAACCATCAGAAATTATAATCTTCTGATTATTTGGTTAGCCTTTTTAGATATTTTTCAGTATGCCTACAACTACTTTGCCCGGTTAGTGCCCTATTTAATTGTGGCGCCCTTGTATTTTGCTGGGAAAGTAGACTTCGGGACGATTGGCCAGGGAATATTTGCTTTTCAAATGGTATTAGGTGCTTTATCCCTAATTCCGACCCGTATTCAAGACATATCTTCCTTTGCAGCCAGTATTGAGCGGCTGGGGATGCTCAACGAAAGGTTTGGCCATCAAGCTGCCAACATCAGCGCCGAGGGCGATTGGATTCAAAACCATCTCTTCAGCCATTTCAAAATTAATCAATTAACATTGCGGACTCCGAACGCCGAGCAAACCTTATTTCAAAACCTCTCCTTTGAACTAGAGTCATCCCAATCGCTGCTGGTCGTAGGAGCCAGTGGCCGGGGCAAAAGTTCTTTGCTACGGGCGATCGCCGGACTCTGGCGAAATGGCTCTGGCACCATCGAAAGCCCCAATTTTCAGGAGGTACTGTTTTTACCCCAGACCCCTTACATGTTGTTAGGGAGCCTCCGGGAACAGTTGGTGTATCCCAACCGCCGACCAGATATTACCGATCAAGAAATTCAGGCAGCTCTCACCAACGTGAATTTGGCTGATTTGATCGATCGCATGGGCGGACTGGGTAATGAAAAAGACTGGGCAACCGTCCTATCGATCGGCGAACAACAGCGACTGGCTTTTGCCCGGATTCTGCTGAGCCGTCCCAAATACGTGATCCTCGATGAAGCGACCAGTGCTCTAGATGTCACCAATGAGCGGCGACTATACCAAATGTTGCAAGGTCTGGATATTACCTATATTAGCGTTGGCCATCGGCCTAGCTTGGTAGACTACCACCAAAGAGTGCTAGATCTAGGAGCCGCCAATGGCTGGCAGCTGATGGGGGCTGGCGATTATCAGTTTGCGCAATAGCATTTTCCGCTATACTATTTCGACTTAGAGAATTCAGCAGTTTGCCCACATCGCCACCCATGATTTTCCGAAAATACCTTGCCATTGTTCTGTGTTGCCTATGTCTGCTAACGACTAGCTGTGGCGGAGGATCAGCGGGTGGTAATAACTCCCGCGCTGGCTGGATTACTGTCGGCACCAAAGAAAAACCCCGGACTCTCGACCCCGCCGATGCTTACGAGCTAAGCTCTTTTTCCATAATTACCAATGTGGGGGAACGGCTCTACACTTACGAACCCGGCAGTACCGAACTAAAGCCCCAACTGGCTGCGGCTTTACCCAAAATCAGCGCTGATGGACTTACCTATACCATTCCCATTCGGCAGGGAGTGGTTTTTCATGATGGCAGCGCCTTTGATGCCGAGGCCATGGCACATTCACTAAAGCGTTTTATTACCCTGGGTGGCGGTCCCGCTTTCTTGTTAGCCGATCGCATTGATTATCTCCGCCCCGATCCTCAAGACAAAGAAAAGCCTGCGACCATCAACGCTGACGCTCTCAAAGCCACCGATAAGTACGAACTAACCATCAAGCTGAAACAACCCTTTGCCGCTTTCCCTTCACTCTTGGCCTTCCCAGGCGCTTGCGCCGTCTCCACCCAGGCTTACCCCATCAAAGATGCTAAGGCCGAGGATAAATTCAAGACTGATGACGATGGTTTTGTGGGGACTGGGCCTTACAAAATGCTGCCCAAAACCAGTGAAGGTCGGCTGGAACTGGTGGCCTTTGATAAATACTGGGGACCCCAGCCCGCTAATAAAGGCATCACTGTCCAAATATATTTGGGTAGCTCTTCCAATCTTTATAATTCCTTCAAAACCGGTGCAGTGGATGTAGCTTATCTATCACTAGAGCCAGATCAGATTCGGAGCCTCCAAGAAGGTCAAGAAGCAAAAGGCTGGAAAGTAATTGAGGTAGACGGCAATGGAACCGTCTACATGATGCTGAATGTCACCCAAAAGCCTCTAGATAATCCCTTAGTTAGACAGGCGGTGGCGGCGATGATCGATCGACCACTAATGAACGATCGAGTTCTATACGGCCAGGGTAAACCTCTTTACAGCCTGATTCCAGCCAGCTTCAAAGAATCACAAGATAGCTTTAAAGCCGCCTATAGTAATCCCCAAGGCGGCGGCGATTTAGAAAAGTCGAAAACCCTGCTTAAGCAAGCCGGATTTTCACAGCAAAATCCCGCCCGGATTCCAGTTTGGTATCGCTCTAGCTCTTCCACACATAAAATGATCGCTAACTTCTTGCGCGCCTATGCCCAGAAAAAAATGGATGGATTGTTAGTATTTGAAACCAATGCCGCTGAAAAAGTATCCTTCACCAAAATGCTTAAGACGGGCGCTTATCCAGTAGCTTTCCAAGATTGGTATCCAGACTTTATTGATGTCGATACTTACATCCAACCTTTTTTGGAATGCTCCAAAGGTGATAGCACCGGCTGCAAATCAGGAGGTAGTAGTGAACAGGGTTCTTTTTATAACGATCCCCAAATGAATAAGCTAATTGCCGCTCAGGGGCAAATCGCCAATCCCCAAGAGCGGCTAAAGCTCATCACCCAAATCCAAGACCAAGCCGTGCGCGATGTCCCTCAAATTCCCCTCTGGCAGAGTAAGGACTTCATCTTTGCGCGCCCCGGCATTACCGGGGTGGGCACGGATCCCCTCCAAAATCTGAAATACTCCAACCTCAAAAAATCTGCTGCTCAGTAATTACTATGTCTAGATTAAAATCTCTCCAATACTATTTACTGGCCAGATTGTTGTTAGCGCCCCTCATGCTCTGGACAATCGTGACGGTTATATTCTTGCTGATGCGCGCCACACCAGGCGATCCAGTCGATGCGATCGTCGGCTCGCGGGCTTCCCAAACGATTAAAGACGAGATGCGGGTCAAGCTGGGACTAGATAAATCACTGTGGGAGCAGTATGGCGCTTATTTAGGTAAGTTATTACACTTCGATTTGGGTAAATCCATTACTAGTTCTGGTAAAGCCGTGACTACGATCATTTCCGATCACTTCCCTGCCACGCTAGAACTAGCCGTCGGTGCAATTTTGGTGGCATTCACTGTGGGAATTACGATCGGAGTAATTTCAGCGGCCAAGCGCGACACGGGGGTAGAAGCTACTGGACGCTTGTTTGGGGTAATTAGCTATTCCCTACCCATTTTTTGGGTAGGAATGCTACTGCAACTAATTTTCGCAGTCAATTTGAACTGGTTTCCCCTGGGCGGCAGATTTCCATCGACAGCGACTCCACCCGATCGCATTTTGGGATTGTATTCGATCGATAGCCTGCTCCATTTAAATTTGGGTCAGTTTTTTACTTCTATTCATCATTTATTCTTGCCCTGTTTTACATTAGGAATATTGCTGAGCGGAATTTTCGAGCGAATTGTAAGGGTCAATCTCAAGGAAAATTTGAAATCAGACTATGTGGAAGCAGCTAGAGCCAGAGGCATTCCGGAACAGCGAATTCTGCTGGTTCATGCCCTAAAAAATTCTTTAATTCCGGTAATTACGGTGTTAGGTTTAACCACAGCGTCACTGCTGGGGGGCGCTGTGCTAACGGAAGTAACTTTTTCCTGGCCGGGTTTGGCTGGTCGGTTGTATGAGGCGATCTCTGCTCGGGACTATCCAACGATTCAAGGAATAATGGTTTTCTTCGCCATGATCGTGGTGTTTGCCAGCATTATCATTGACGTGATTAATGCTTGGATCGATCCCAGAATTAAATATTAGCGGCTTTGCTAATTAGCTCATAAATGACAGGGCTTTTCAGACTAAGTTTTCTCCTTAATTTTCTCGGCCATAACACGTCATCCATCGATAGGAAACTAAATTCAAAAGCAAACCAATCAGAACTAAAATCATCATAAGAGCAATTTGATACCAAGCGATTGGACTGACAAATAAATCAGCCAGCAGATGAGCAAAATTGAGAACTGAGTAAACAACAGTTAGCCAAAAGTGAAAGATACGATAGCTTTTATGATCGGTAAAAGTCGGAAGGATAATGGCCACTAAGGGCAGAACAAAGAAAGCTAGCATTAACCAAAGAATCCAGGAAATATCTTGATTGTGCTGCGAATGTGCAATGTTTTGGCCGTGAAATAAGGGCATCAATCCCAAATCAGTATGAAAGAGCAGCGCTAGCAAAAAAGCTGTCCAGAGAGAGATGACTTGGCTGGTATAGTTCGGTTGCATCAGATTTACTCCTTACTAGTATTGGCAAATCATTCCTTTACTAAGATTTCGGCCAACTGCTGAGATAAATTTATAATTCGAGCACAGCTTTCGGCATGCCAGACTTTAAATTTGCTGTTAATATTACCCGCAATTAATGGCCCCATTAAATAAAGGTTCTGGTTGAGTTCAAAGCTTTCATTAACTACAAAACCACAGTGGGAATCATTGGAAATACAGATTTTGCGTTTAATTAAATTGTTAATCAAGGCCGATGATGATGTAGTTAAGTCTTGAAAACCGGCACAGTTAATAACAACTTGAACAGAGGTTGGGAACTGCTTTAATTGACTATGCTCATCTGTATATTCGAAACCTTGCTCCCGATCGTTCAGCAGCAAAGTTTTGACCAACTTGCCTTTCAGCATTTCTAATTTACCAATATCAATTAAATTCTCAACTACACTCAAATAGTCTAATCCAGCACGTCTTTGAAACTTGCCAATTTCTACCCCGTATTTGATCACAAATAGCTTTTGTTCGGCTGGCGATAGTTGATTTAGAACATCAATAATCCCCTTGGAAATCATCGCATAAGTACTACCAACAGTTTCATTATTAGCTAAGGCACTAGCTACATCTTCTTTTACTGCTACTAAGATTTTTTGTGCCGTTGGAGCTAGAGAGTGCAGTAGGGATTTTAGTTCTTTTGGTTCATATGTTTTAGAAGTAGTAGCTGGGCAAATACGGGAAGGGAATGCTGCATTGGGAGAAATAATAATGAACTTGTCGATCGATCTCAAAGTTTCAGGGTGATTATTCAAGCTATAAATGGTTTCTAGCGCACTAGCATTAGAACCCACAATTAGAACCTGATTTTGTTGCAGATTAGGAGATTTTTTTAAGATCTGGCCGATCCGATCAATATTAAAAGATTGAGACGGTTCATACATATTTTCGATGTAGCAAAACCCATCGCCTAAAGCAATCGTTGGAGCCAACTGTCTACTCTTATTCGGCGGGCTACCAATAGCCAAGATGACCTTTTGTGCCATTAGAAAAGACGGAGTTTGGTCGGGAGAACTCATCTCGATCTGATAGAGATCATCAACTAATTGCAGATCGATCACATCAGCTGTTAGCAAACGACACTCCACAATATCTTTAGCTTCCTGTAGCAATCGATCAATACGTTCTTGTAAATATAATCCAACCGTATAGCGAGGGATAAATAGCTCTTCCCACAATCCCGCAGACATACTTGGGGCATACAAATCTTGCCAATGACTAGCCAGTAAACCCGCCTGACGGCTGGGGGTATTCAATACCTCACTATAATTTTGACTGAGCCACTGCTTAAAATTATCTAGTTCTGGCTGCGGAAAAAACTCTTTTAGGGAAGAAATAATTAAGGACTGTTGACCAGATCGCTGACCATAAGCAATACCAGTCCAAAACTCACCAGCTTTATCTATTATCGCTAATTTAACCGGCTCTATTGGTGCTTCTTTTAACAGTAGTGAAATATAGTGAATTACCGTATAAGTACAAGATATCCCTGAGCCAATGATCGCAATGTCACAATTATTGTTCAAAGACAGGCCACTTGGTAGAGAATCTATGACTATGCTGGATTTTTGCATACTAGCTATATTACAAAGATTTAATTGTTAACAATACTGATCATAAATTATTGCAGCTTTTATCAATCTAAGGAAAAGCCTTGCCGTCAATACTAATGTCTACATGACAACAATGTGTGAATCAGGAGAGAAATTGGGAAGAATAATCTATAGATTGATTAATAATTAATTACTCTTAATCTGTGGCTTATATCTATTGTATATAATACTTCTTGGAACATTGTGTTGGCAAGCAGATGAATAGAAATACTAAATCTATGTACTTATATGGGGCTGGAGGCCACTCCAAGGTTATCACCGACATACTACAAAGTTTAAATATTACAGTGGTCGGTGTGTTTGATGACCAACCGGCGGGTGCCAAACTAAAGGGCATCGAAATAGATGCAGGGGTAAAGATTCAGAAAAATAGCTTTCCAGAATTAGATGCGCCACTGATCATCAGTGTCGGCGACAATACCAGACGCGCCGAGCTGGCTCGAATGATTACAGCAACCTATGGTCAAGCTATTCATGGTACTGCCATTATTTCGGCTAAAGCCTCGATCGGAGAAGGGACAGTGATTCTTCAAGGTGCGATCGTCCAATCGGCAGCACAAGTTGGCAAGCATGTACTAATTAATACTGCGGCCAGTATCGATCATGACAATGTGATTGGTGACTATGCTCATATTTCACCTCATGCAACGTTGTGTGGCCATGTGCAAGTGGGGGAAGGCACGCACATTGGGGCGGGTGCAATAGTTATTCCATCAATTCGGATTGGGCAGTGGTGTACGATCGGAGCTGGCGCAGTGGTAATTCGAGATATTCCAGATTTTGCCACAGCCGTCGGCAACCCAGCCAAAATAATTAAGGTAAAAGGACAACTCAGGCACAACTTATTTACAGAACCCCAGAAGAATTAACTCAACAATGAGAAAAAAATGAGTAAAAGTACTTTCAGATATAGCTTCCAGTAATATTAAGCTCACTAGAGAAATCTTTACCTGCTAAATAATGCTAGAAGCTTTTACTGCTGGATTACTATTAATCACGGCTGCCGAGTTAGGAGATAAAACCTTCTTCATGGCCATGATTTTGGCTACCCGCTATCCCAGAAAGCCAGTGTTGATCGGGGTCGTGGCAGCACTAGCAACAATGACAGTTCTTTCAGTGGGTATTGGAAAGTTTTTGACATTGCTACCCCAATTTTTAGCTCAGTATTTGCCCCCCAGCCTCTTGGGTATTACTCATATTTCCTTTCAGCAAATTGCGGCTTTGTTATTTTTTTTATTTGGTCTGAAGCTGCTGTACGAATCTCGGCAGATGTCCGCCCAGACCGATCTGGAAGTGCGAGCGGAAGCGGAAGAAGCAGTAATAGCCGGAGACCGCAAATTTCACCAGCGCAACACGACCTGGAAAATCATTATCGAGAGCTTTGTGCTCACTTTTGTGGCGGAGTGGGGCGATCGCACTCAAATTACTACCATTACCCTAGCAGCAGCTCACCAAACTGGTGGCGTTATGCTAGGTGGGATTGTTGGTCACACCATTTGTTCGCTAATTGCGGTGTGGGGTGGTAAAGTCATTGCTGGCCGGATCTCCGAACGGATGATTACAATTGTTGGTGGAGTATTGTTCATTTTGTTTGCGGTGCTAGCAATTTGGCCAGGGAGTTAGGAATGCTGGTCTGGGAAAAGATTGGTTTTTACTTATTAGCCAGTCACGAAACTGACGCTCTGTTTTGTAAACGTTGCGGCACCAAATTATAATGCTGTAAGTTAAAAAACAACTATATTTATGGATCAATTGCTGTCTAGCTACCTTTATCAATTACCAGAAGAACTGATCGCCCAAGTTCCAGTGGTGCCTAGAGACCAGTCGCGATTATTGGTAGTAAGTGCAAAAGAACACGAGCATCGCCAGTTTTTTGAAATCGCCGACTTGCTACAACCGGGGGATTTATTGGTGTTTAATAACACCAAAGTAATACCAGCCCGGTTGCATGGGCACAAAGTTAGCGGAGCTAAGGTGGAGGTGTTATTACTCTCTGAAAAAAGTAGGAATGCTTGGTTGGCATTGGTAAAACCAGGACGGAAGCTGCCGATCGGAACCAAGCTTGTATTTCCAGCGCTGATTGAGAATTCACCAGATTTAGTGGCAGAGATCGTCGATCGAGATGAGCCGACTGGTGGTCGGATTTTGCAATTTTTAGTACCAAGCGATCAACCATTGCTGGAGATCTTAGATAACTATGGTCAGATTCCTTTTCCACCCTATGTAACAGCCAACACAGCAACAGTGGAACAGTATCAAACGGTCTACGCTCAAGATCCGGGTTCGGTGGCAGCGCCCACGGCGGGTTTACATTTTACTGATGAGTTGCTGGCACAGTTGGCAGCACGAGGCATTGAACAAGCACAGGTCACGCTGCATGTGGGAGTAGGCACTTTTCGACCAGTGACGGTCGAGAATATTATGGAGCATCAAATGCATAGTGAATGGTTGGTGGTGCCAGAAACTACGGTGGCTAAGATTTTGGCAACTAAGCAGCGCGGTCATAAGGTGTATGCCGTGGGTACTACTACCGTTCGATCGATCGAAACTGCTGCTCAATCTGGAGAATTGTTGCCCTATAATGGCCAGACGGATATTTTCATTTATCCAGGCTATCAGTGGCGAGTAGTAGATGGCCTGATCACTAATTTCCATTTGCCGGGATCGAGTTTGCTAATGTTGGTGAGTGCTTTGATCGGGCGAGAAAAGTTATTGGACTTGTATAAGGTGGCGATCGGGGAAGGTTATCGTTTTTATTCTTTTGGTGATGCCATGTTGATTTTGCCAGCAGCGATGCACGGTTAATTTAAAAAATCTATTATCAAAGTGATCATAAATATGGCTGACAAGATGGAGACCAGCTAAAATCGAACTAGGTAAGTTGTTAAATTAATCCACAATCTTCCTGATTTAGAAGAGCTGGGGATGAATCGATCGAACAGTCCAGTCAACACTAATTGCCACGGTTTTGGAGATCTAGTCTATGTACGTTGTAGCTCAAGAACAGCCTCAAGCCAGAGCTGAGTTTATCAGGAAGACTTACGCTCATCTGGCTGGGGCGGTGGGTGCATTTATTGCGATCGAGACTCTGCTGGTGCAGTCGGGCATTGCCGAAAAACTCGCCCAGGCCATGTCTGGCGGTTTTACCTGGTTAGCGGTATTGGCGGGTTTTTCGCTGTTGGGTTGGTTCTCGCGTAGTTTGGCCAGTAAAGCTGACTCCGTCTCGCTCCAATACGGTGGATTGGCGATCTATGTGGTGGCGGAAGCACTGCTATTTGCTCCGTTGATCTATATTGCTAGCAAGATGTCGGATGCGTCGGTCATTCCTACTGCTGGTATTTTGACTGTACTGATGTTTGTGGGTCTGACCACCGTGGCACTGACGACGGGTAAGGATTTTAGCTTTCTCGGTGGGGCACTCAAAATTGGTGGTTTTGTGGCCTTGGGTGCGATCGTCTGTAGTGTGATTTTTAATTTCCAGCTGGGAGTATTGTTCTCGGTGTTGATGGTGGGTTTTGCGATGGCCGCCATTCTCTACGATACTTCTAAGATCATGAATAACTTCAGCAAAGACCAATATGTGGCGGCTGCTCTAGAGCTGTTTGCTTCGGTAGCTTTGTTATTCTGGTATGTCTTGCGGATTGTGATGTCGATGTCTCGTCGGTAAATTTGGCGCAGCAAAAGACTAAGGCTGTACTTTTGTTGACTATTAGGAGATGAAAAAAAATTTAGCAGGCATTAGTGAGATCTACAAAATATTCATCACTGCTGCTCATCCGATAGCCGAGGTGTTGGTAGAAGGCTAAAGCACGATGATTGTTGGTGAAGCAGGATAGTGTTACTGGCAATTGGAGTGCATTAGCCTCGGCCTGAAGCTGTTGCATAGATTGTTTGCCGATGCCCTGACCTTGAAATTCGGGTTTTAACAGCAGGAGTGTGATGTGGAGAGAGCTTTGGTCGAGCCGAGTGGCGGCAAAGCCTGTAAAAACTGTACCGATCTTGATGAGCTTGATCAGTGAATTGGGATGTTCAGTTGTAAATCTAGCTCGCTGATCTGCTTCGTTCCAGCCGAAGGTCTTTTCGATATGAGAATGGAGGAGGAGCCGATATAAATCAAATAGTGTATCGCGTTGAATTGTTCCTGGTACAAAGGGTATCAGTTGAATATCTATATTTTTCATATTGAAGAAACTGTCGTATCTTTACCAAATTGTGATGTCTGATTGTTCGGTTTGAATCTTTATGATCGCCATTTCTAGACGATCTTCCGTGGAAAGTTATCCCATATCTCTTGACGGGCTTCAGTAATCTGGATCTTCAAATCTGCACCTAAACCTTTAAGACTGCGGCAACACGGTTTTGCTGGTGTTTTTAGGTGGAGAAACTCAGCAAAGTTTAGCACCTCATGCTGTTGTTCTAGCGGCAGGGTGCGGATACTTCCTAAGATCTGTTGCTCGAGGCTAATAGCTTCCATAGCTTAAATTGCGCTAATTTATCTTCAATTATGACAGACGATTCTCTCTTGTGAGGGTCTGTTTCAGGCAACTTAGCTCAAAATTGGTGCAGACGATACTCCTATGCACTCTATAAATTATAAAACTAATTGGCGATCGCCAGTCACTCATTAATAGCCATCAATAGCTCTGGCAAACTATTTGGAAAATCACCATTTCCAACCATCTTGGTAAACACCTCATAACAATCTCGCTTATCCCCAGCCTTGCGCGGATAACCCAACCACAACACAATCAGAACTTGCCGCTCCTCACTCGTAAAAGCCCTGAAAAACAATCGATAACGATGCGGTAGCCCCATCCCCTTCATCCTGCCATATCGCCGCAACGGACCAGTCAAAGCAAACTGAGTAGCCATCGGATCTAGAACAATCTTCTCCTTAATCCCCACCATCACAGCAGCTAACAGCTTCACATCAGGATGCCTCAGGTAGTCTGCTTCCGGTAACTCTGCCTTCAACTGCTTCACCCGTTCCCGCAGTTGTCGTCGTTGTTCGCCAAATAGCTGCCTGTGGAAGTAAATTTCCCAACCATTGCGGATCAGTACGCTCATTAATCGAGTACCACTCCAGCCAGAAGTTCATCATCTTCATCCGCCATCTCTGCGGTGTATGCTTCCAAATGTTCGGGATTAGTCAGCGCATCCTTAGTAATAAAGTCTAAAAATAGACTCAGCATTAGATCGTCCGCATCTGAATCTGGTTTCACTGGCTGTGGTTCTAATCTAACTAACAGAGTGTTATCGCTCAGTACCTCTACCCATCCCGTTGCATTCACAAACTGGGGACGATCGCGATAGAAACTAGCTGGTAAACGAAAACCAGATGAATTACCAATTTTGGCAGGTGCGAGTGGATAGGTTGGATTAGTCATATTCAAGAATGTTATTACCGATAGTAATAACACTATCATATCAAAGTCATATCAAAACAATGAGCGATGGAGCAAAAGATCGAGTCAGATCGTTTGTCTCCTACTTACTTAAATAGATTCAAATACATCATAAACATATACTGCTTGCCACGCTTACCCCTAGTAATCTCCTCCAAAATTCCCAACTGCACCAAATCCACAATCAACTTATAAGCCGAGGCTGGAGACACCTTCACCACCTCCCCCACCTTCGCCGCATCGATAATCGGGCGTTGATACAAATAATTGATCGCCTTTTGAGCATTAGCCGTCCTGCTGCCTAGTACCTGGATTTGACTCTCCACCTGCTTTTGCAACTTCAAGATATTATCAAACGTCGCCACACTACTACTCGCCGTTTCGATGACTCCCACCAGAAAGAACTTAAACCACTGCAACAGGTCATTTTTCTCCCGTGCCCGCATCAGGTTGTCATAATAATTAGTCCGGTTCCGCTCAAAAAAGTCCGAGAGGTATAGCACTGGCTGTTTTAAGATCCCCTTATCGACCAGATACAAGGGAATCAGCAACCGTCCCACCCGTCCATTGCCGTCTAGGAAAGGGTGAATGGTTTCAAACTGGTAATGCACTAGGGCAATTTTCAGGAGTTCTGGAAAATAATCGGTGTGATTATGCACGAACTTTTCGATGTCGCTCATTAGTTCGCCGATCGAACTATGAACAGGCGGCACAAAGATCGCATCGCTGAGAGTCGCCCCACCAATCCAGTTTTGACTTTGCCTAAATTCACCAGGCTGCTTGTGCTTGCCGCGCACACCTTGGAGTAGAGTACGATGAGTTTCGCGGATTAAGCGGGAGGAAAAAGGTAGTGTGTGCAGATTGGAGATCGCCTCCTTCATCGCTGCGACATAGTTTTGGACTTCTTCCCAATCATCTCGTTTCTCTGGGGCAACATCCTCTTCAGCTAATAATGCCTCCGCCATATTGGTTTGAGTGCCTTCGATCTTGCTCGATTGAGTTGCTTCCTTGAGAACGTGCATACTGATGAACAGATCGATGTTGGGAATGTATTCAGAGTACATATCCAATCTGCCCAGTTCTCGATCGGCTCTTCCGAGTAACTGAATCAACTCCATGTTGTCTATTGACCACACTCGATCGATCAGGTTGGGCTGAAAGCTTTTGTAATACCCCTGCTGGATGTATTGACCAGACTGAAAATTTTTCATTGGTTAGTTTTACCGCAAAACTAAAATAGGTACATCTCTTATTTTAGATTTTATCGAAAAACTAAAATAGGCACATCTCTTATTTTAGATTTTATCAAAAAACTAAAATAACAAAATTTGATCTGCAATGATATACCAATCTTTGTGTTGAAATCGTTCTGACTACTAGCCCACCAGTGACAACCCAAGCCTTAAAATAGATTACTTACAAGCAAGATTTAATTTCTTCTATTGGAGTCGGTCATGCCAGACAATCGCCGCAGTCAAGCTATCACCCAAGGAGTGCAAAGATCGCCCAACCGCGCCATGCTCCGCGCCGTCGGCTTCGGCGACAACGACTTCACCAAACCGATAGTGGGACTAGCCAACGGCTATAGCACCATCACTCCCTGCAACATGGGCATCAACAGCTTGGCGATCCGTGCTGAAGCTGCCCTCCGCAAAGCCAGCGCTATGCCTCAAATGTTCGGCACCATCACCATCAGCGATGGCATTTCGATGGGCACCGAAGGCATGAAATATTCCTTAGTATCGCGGGAAGTTATTGCCGATTCGATCGAGACCGCTTGTACTGGCCAAAGTATGGATGGGGTACTGGCGATCGGGGGCTGTGATAAAAATATGCCCGGTGCCATGCTGGCTATGGCGCGGATGAATATTCCGGCAATTTTTGTCTACGGCGGTACAATCAAGCCGGGACACCACAACGGCAAAGATCTGACGGTAGTAAGTTCTTTTGAGGCTGTCGGCCAATTCAGTGCTGGCAAAATCGATGAAGCCGAACTGAAAGCGATCGAAGAAAAAGCTTGCCCTGGAGCTGGTTCCTGTGGTGGTATGTTTACTGCCAATACCATGTCTTCAGCCTTTGAAGCGCTAGGGATGAGCTTGCCTTATTCTTCGACGATGGCCGCCGAAGATGAAGAAAAAGCGGTGAGTGCCGAGAAATCAGCTTTTGTATTGGTAGAAGCCATTCGCCAACAAATTCTGCCCGGCCAAATCTTAACTCGGCAGGCTTTTGAAAATGCAATCGCCGTGATTATGGCAGTGGGTGGCTCCACTAACTCGGTGTTGCACTTGCTGGCCATTGCGCGCACCATGGGAGTACCGCTATCGATCGATGATTTTGAAACAATTCGCGGCAAGGTGCCAGTCATCTGCGATCTGAAGCCTTCTGGCAAATATGTCACTACTGATCTACATCAGGCGGGTGGAATTCCCCAGGTGATGAAAATGTTATTAGAGCATGGCTTATTACATGGCGATGCCCTGACAATTAGTGGGGAAACTGTCACTGAAGTCTTAGCCAATATTCCTGCCGAACCCCGTGCCGATCAAGATGTGATTCGACCTTGGAATCGTCCGATGTATGCTCAAGGGCATTTAGCCATCTTGAAAGGAAACTTAGCTACCGAAGGCTCGGTAGCGAAAATCACTGGGGTAAAAAATCCTAAAATTACTGGCCCAGCAAGGGTTTTCGAGTCCGAAGAAGCCTGTTTGGATGCAATTTTAGCTAACAAAATCAAAGCTGGCGATGTGCTGGTGATTCGCTACGAAGGTCCCAAGGGTGGTCCAGGAATGCGGGAAATGCTGGCTCCAACAGCGGCGATTATTGGCGCTGGTTTGGGCGATACGGTTGGTCTAATTACCGATGGTCGGTTCTCTGGTGGTACTTACGGGATGGTAGTAGGCCATGTAGCCCCTGAAGCTTACGTGGGTGGGCTGATCGCCTTGGTGCAAGAAGGCGACACCATCACGATCGATGCCCCCCAGCGTCAGCTCCAACTAGAAGTCTCCGAAGCCGAATTGAGTGTGAGGCGATCGAACTGGGTAGCACCAGCGCCCCGCTACCAGACCGGGGTTTTGGGTAAATATGCCAAGTTAGTATCCTCTAGTAGTCTGGGTGCCGTAACGGATATGGATCTCTTTCCGTCGTAATCTTAGAAAAAGTGGCTAGTTGATCGTCTGGAGAGGCTGTTACTGACTCGTAAACATCCTCTAAAAGTCGATCAACCAGCCACTTAATAACTTGAGAACCCCTCAACTAAATTTCCGAAAATACTGATAAGCACTGTAAGCCAGGGTGACAACTCCGGTCAGCAGAGCTTCTTCGTTAATCTCAAATAGAGGGTGATGGAGGGGGTAGTTGCGGCGATCTTCATAGCCTACCCCTAGCCGAAACATACTACCAGGAGCTTTTTCTAGATAAACAGAGAAATCTTCAGCACCCAAAGAAGGTTCTGGCAAAATCTGCACTTTATCGCTCCCCAAGGCTGACCGGGCAGCCGACTCCACCAATTGAGTCAGAGCGTTATCGTTCTGCACCGAAGGTACGCCCCGTTGATAATCAACTTGGCACTTCGCTCCATAGGTGGCACAAGTTTGACTCACAATATTTTCAATCCAAGTAGGCAAGACCTCATGAGTCTCGGGATGGAGCGATCGAACGGTTCCTTTCATGGTCACTTGATCGGCAATCACATTGGGAGCGCGGCCACCGCTAATAGTGCCAATGGTCAGCACTACCGGACGTAAAGGGTTCTGGGTGCGGCTAATGGCCTGTTGCAGATTGGTAATCACCTGAGCCGCAATCCAAATGGCATCGATCGCTTCATGAGGCCGAGCGCCATGACCAGACTCACCTTGAATCATAATTTCTAAATCATCAGCTGCTGCGGTTAAGGCTCCATAGCGAATGCCGATCGATCCCCCCGGAATTGAAGGGAAAACATGAACGCTCAGAATATGATCCACCTCCGACATCGCCTGATCCTTGACCATCCACCGCGCCCCTTGAGCAATTTCCTCAGCCGGTTGAAACAAAAACCGCACATTACCTGGTAAAGTTTCACCCAATTGCGCTAACACCATCGCCGTCCCCAGACCCAAAGTGGTATGGAGATCGTGACCACAGGCGTGCATTACCCCAGCGCTTTGAGAGGCAAACTCTAAACCAGTTTTTTCATTAATGGGCAGTGCGTCCATATCGGTACGGATGGCCAATCGCCGCTGACCACTGGCACTCCCAGCTAGTTCTCCCATCACACCGGTCTGCCCTACCCCTTCAGTGACATGGAGTCCGATCGAGGACAACACCCCGGCAATATAAACTGCTGTTTGATGTTCTTGGCCACTTAGTTCCGGATGAGCATGAAGATAGCGGCGGATTTCAATCAGTCGCGGGGCAAGGTTTTGAGCGATCGATTGGATCTGGGTGAGCATGAGGATGGTAGTGAATTTACTTACAGCCGCACAGGATGAAGCCAATTCTTAGATTCTACCCCTTCCGAAGCATCACCTGTTGAACACCGCCATTCTTAAGCGCTTAATTGGTTTTATCCATCAGCTAACTCACTATTGTGCAAATAGGGAAGAAACAAATCACGAGTGTCTGCTGATAGTGCCGATGGTCGAAGAGTTTCGGAATTAACAAAAACACCTTTTTGATGTCCCGTCGCCGCCAAGACCCCATCCCCGTTATAAAACCGAAACTCGATCACGTGGGTTACTTTCTCTAGCTTAGAGAGCCACATTGTTAAAGAAACTTTGTCGCCCAAGTATAGTGGGTTTTTGTAAGCAACATTCATATTTGCGATCACCGGAACGATTCCACTGGCAATAGCAGCGTGAATCGGAAAACCAGCAGCCTCCAAAAATTT
>JAYUSR010000027.1:0-2597 GCA_043755575.1 Synechococcales cyanobacterium | reverse complement strand
TGGACCCAAGCCGAAACCCTTGAGTTGCTCAGCTTTAGATGCTTCCCTGGGGGCTGATTTCCATAGCTTTGCACTTTTCGGCAATCCTCCTTGCCGATTGCAGCCATAGCGTTGGAGGGTAGCGGTAAGCTCTTTCTGAGATCTTAGCGTATTCTGTAGAGAGTCGTTATTGAGTCATCAACGTTTGAGCAGAATTACGATCGGCCTGTTAATTTGTATCATTTCATACCTGGTATACCGCCATCGGCAGAGGTACCAGGCCATACTGTGGTGGCAAAAACAACAATCAGCCTGGCGCTATACAGCATCCGAGGGGCTGAGAGATCAAACTTTACAAACATTGTTTAGTGTTCGGCGGCAGATAGAATTGATGTCGCACAAAGAAGAGCTTGATGGTATAAATCTACCAACCAAGGAAGTTTTGACAAAACTGCAACAATGTCAGCAAGACCTAGAACAGCTGAGCGATCGACTATTTTGCCCCTATGATACAGAGAGCTTGCCCTTAGCTGTCCTAGAACTGATAGATGAGATACAAGAGACTTTCCCAAAGGTTACACTGACCAGTCAAAAAGTACAGGTTTCTGAGGCGCTAGTCCAAGGAGATTGTCAATTTTTGGTGACTTGGCTCAGGGAATTGCTTTATGCTGTATTGGAGGTAGAGGGCGTTATCACCGTAGCGATTAATTTTATTGCTCAGGCCCCCAACCAACCGCTCCGAATCAATATCAGCATAGCGTGCCAAGATGAGTCTGCTTGCTCAAAGTTACATTCACTCCCCGGATTAAATTATCTCTCTAGAATTTTTAATATATTCACAGGAGCACAATGTCAGATGAAACGCAAAGCTAACGGACTAAATTGCATCGTCCCATGGCCACCTAGAACATCTTTATCAATCGATCAGACAGACTATCAGGGAACATCATCATGAGCAAAGTTAGGATTTTAGTCATTGACGATCACGATATGGTTGTCAGTGGGACCACAACCGCTTTAAATTTGCACTATCCAGAGGCAGAAATCCACACTGCCCGCACAGCTGCGCAAGGCCGGGAACAGGTTGCTCTTGTTCAGCCATCGGTCGTGGTGGTCGATCTATCCATGCCTGAGCAACTGGGAGAGACAGCCAAGGTTGATGTAGGGATTCAACTGCTGCGCGATCTGATGGCAGATTTTTCTAGTTTAAATATTGTAGTACAAAGTGCCCATGTGAAGTCCCTAAATCGCATTAAAGCAGCGATCGCTAACCACGAAGGGGGCTTTACGATCGCAGATAAAAGCCTATCGATGCCAGAAATGTTACAAAAAGTAGACTGGGCCATGCAGGGTGTGATGTTTACGCCGAAAGAGATGCGCAATGGCCTTGAGATTAAAGCTGAATGGCTCAAGGTTTTACAGTTAGCCTTTGGGGAAGGCTTGCAGGATAAGCTGATTGCTGAGCGAATGAATGTCGCAGAACGAACGGTTCGACACTACTGGTCCAAGATTCAAAATGTGCTGGATGTCTATCCCGATGAGGGGAAGAATATTCGGATTCAGACCGAAAAGCGGGCTCGGGAAGAAGGACTCATTGATTGATCAGGGTGACTCAACATGTGGCGGGATTTACAGAAGAATTTACAAGGTGGGTTGATCCGTTGGCAGGTGAGTCTATTGCCTGGGGTGCTAGTGATTTCCGGTGTGATCTTACTGCGATGCCTGGGCCTATTTCAGGGATTGGAGTGGGGGCTATTCGATCGCTATCTCCGCTGGCGTCCCGCAGAACCCATGGATGAAAGGATTCTGATCGTGGGGATCAATGAACAGGATATTCAGCAGCTTAAGACCTATCCAGTCTCAGATGCTGAACTGGCCGGATTGATCGATCGCTTACAGTCGTTCCAGCCTGTGGCAATTGGGGTTGATATTTTTCGGAATAATCCAGTTGAACCAGGAAGTACCCGGTTAAATCAGGTGTTCCGCACCCAAAATAATGTGATTGGGATCGAAAAAGTGGTGGTGCAGTCTGGAGAAGTGGCAGTCCCTGGGGCAGGGGCATTGCCAAAGGAGCAGATTGGGTTTGCCGATGCACCCTTGGATCAAGATGGAGCACTGCGGCGAAGTTTACTGTTTACGGAGGATGCGGTGGGGGAGTTGCATACCTCTCTATCGATGCTCCTAGCGGAATCCTACTTGGACAGTCGCAATATTCTGATTCAAGATGGACAGAAGGATCCGGGTTCGATTCGATTTGGTTCAATTGAACTACCACGATTTTCCCAGGGGCAGACTGGAATCGTTAGTTTGCTCAATTTTCGATCGGGTCCTCGCCCGTTTCGTGTGATCTCTTTGGGGGATGTGAAAGCCGGAAACTTCCAACCCGGTTGGGTGAAGGGCAAAATTGTATTGATTGGGATTATGTCGCCTGCGGTGCGGGATTATGTTAATTCCCAGGCAATCCATAGTTTTAATCCAGCGCTGATCTACGGTGTAGAGGCCCAGGCCCATGGCGTAAGTCAGTTAATCAGTGCGGGCGTGGATCAGCGACCTTTTATTCAAGTATGGTCAGAACCTTGGACCTATCTATGGATTGCACTATGGGGCGGCGGTGGAAT